>OMVK01000020.1 GCA_900314465.1 uncultured bacterium
ATTTAATTTATTTATCATTTGTTCTTTAGTAAATGGTTTACTTATATATCCATCAAAACCTAAACTTTTATATTTTTCATCTGAACCAGCTAGAGCATCTGCTGTTAATGCTATTACTTTAGTATTATCAATAAGATTTTCTTCCAAAAGTGTATGAAAGCATTCAATACCATTCATATTTTGCATCATAATATCCATAAGAATCAAATCATATTTATTAGTTTTACACATATTAATAGCATCATCACCAGATAAACTAGAAGAACATATAAAACCAAGTTTAGACATACATCTTTCAGCAACTTTAATATTTAATTTATTATCATCTACAATTAAAACTTTATAATTATTAAATATATTATTTTCTTTAACAATATTATTAGTAGTAGTATTATTTAATTTACTTATCTTTTGTGGTAATTTAACTACAAATATTGAACCTTTACCATAAGTACTAGAAACATTTATTTTACCATCCATTAATTCTACTAACTTTTTAGTTATTGCAAGTCCTAAACCAGTACCCTCAGTAGTACTATTCTTTTCAATATCAAGTCTTTCAAATTTAGTAAATAATTTACTAATATTTTCTTTCTTAATACCTATACCACTATCTTCACATACTATATAAAGAGTTGTAGTCATATTAGGTATATCATTAATACATTTAACGGAAAAATTAATAAAACCCGAATTAGTATATTTAATCGCATTAGTAACTAAATTATTAACGATTTGTTTAACACGTGTCTTATCACCAATTAATTCATCAGGTATATCACTAGATATATTAATATTAAAATCTATATCTTTATCTTGTAATCTAGTTTCATCTATTTTAACTATATTTAAAATTTCTTCTTTAAAATTATATGGCTTTTCTATTATTTCTAATTTATCAGATTCTATTTTAGATATATCTAAAATATTACCTACTATTTCAAGTAGAGTTTGTGATGCATTACATATATCTTCCGTATCATCTACTACTTCTTTTGGTACTTGGTCATGATAATTTTGAATATCTTCAGATAAACCAACTATTGCATTTAATGGTGTTCTTATTTCATGAGACATACTAGATAAGAAATCACTCTTTGCCATATTAGCTTTATTAGCTCTATCTCTTTCTATTTCAAGTTCATTAATTAATGTAATATCAGGATTTTCAATAGAAAAATACATTAAATAACATAGTAAAGATACTATTAAATCATATATATTAAATTGAGGATGAAAACATACAAATAAACCTAAACAAAATATTAAAGGAACAATAAATAATATTGAATTATATCTTTTATCATTTTTATGTATATTTATTAAACCAATAATAAAAGCAATAGCTAAATTAAGTAAAGTAATAACAAAAGTTAATACAACACTTGAACCACTACCAGATGTAATACCATCTATATTATAAACATTAAAATCTAATAAATAGACTATTATACCTGCAACTATAGAATATATAGTTAAAAATATATTAAACTTATATATATTATCTCTTATATAAGCAAAAGAAATATATAATATATATGCAAGTAAATTAATAGATATAATAATTAAAAAAGCAGAACCTATTTTATTAATAATAGCAAATATATTTTGCATATATATACTATTATCTGTACTAATTAAATAATGAGATATAAAATTAGTAGAATTAACACATAAAGTAAATATTAATACATTACGATAATATATATTTTCTTTTAAATTAACTTTTTTCTTTTTAAAATACTCAAAAGCTATTAGTAATGTAAATATTAAACATACAAAAGGAATATCATACTCAACCATAATTTCACCTACAATAATTCTATTCTTATACCTATAATACCATATTTTAACTGTTTATCTTTAGGATAATATTTTTCAAGTTCATTAATAAAACTATTCTTATCATACCTACTTGGTGCTACTAAAGATATATCTATATCATTTAATAAATCATTAAAGCTATTATATCTAAGTAAACCAATAACTTTAGCATAAAAATATTCTTTTCTATCAGGTTCTAACATAAATTTAATCGTATCACCTAACTTAATATTCTTTCTTTTATCATCATATAATCTTACTTCAATTCTTTTATTACCATTTAACATATAATAATAAAATTCACTCTGTAAACCCATTCCAATCATAAATACCTCTATAAATTATTAATATCAATTAAAGCTTTCTTATACATATCTTTTAAATTATCAAACTTAAGATAATTAATTACATCATTCTTATCTACCCAAATAATATCACTTACTTCACTTACTTGTCTTTTAATATCATAACTTAATGGATAAGCTAAATAATAATAAACATCTTTATCATTACCATAAGATTTATAACTAATCTTATAACAATAACCATTAATAATTTCTACATCTAAATTAGTTTCTTCTTTAGTCTCTCTTAAAGCAGTTTCTTTATATAATTCATTATTTTCTACATGTCCCTTAGGAAACCCATATTCATTCCTATTACTTTTAATAAGTAATATTTTATTATTATTAATAATAATAGTTCCACAAGATATTTCTTTCATAACATCACCACTTAAATTATAATATATTTAAGTGATAACATGAAATATACAAGTAAAATAATAAATATAAATAATAAAATAATAAAAATATATATACCTATTAATATGAATAATATACGATTAATAATATTAAATAGTTATGAATCTAGTTCAGATAATATAATAAACAAATGTATTAAAAATAGTATTAAACCATTTATACTAGTAGAAATAACTAATATTAATTGGAATAATGAATTATCTCCATGGTATTATAAAGATAATAATACTATATATGATGGTAATGCTAATATATATTTAAATGAATTAATAAATATAATAATACCTAAAATAAATAATTATATTAATAGTTTAAATATAAATATAACTTATTATTCATTAATAGGTTATTCTCTTGCAGGTTTATTTGCTTTATATGCAAGTTATAATACTAATATATTTACATCTATTGCATCTATATCTGGTTCTCTATGGTATCCAAATATAATAAACTATATAAAAAACAATAATATAAGTACTAATATAAATAAAATATATTTTTCTCTAGGTAATAAAGAAAATAAAATAAAAAATAGTATTATGTCTAAAGTAAGAGATAATACTATTATAATTGAACAATATATAAATAATTTACATATA
Source organism: uncultured bacterium (assembly GCA_900314465.1). Classification (GTDB taxonomy): domain Bacteria; phylum Bacillota_I; class Bacilli_A; order RF39; family UBA660; genus UBA6985. The sequence goes on from OMVK01000020.1 coordinate 3,188, forward strand.
AATACTATATATGAAGAAAATGAAGGTAATCACTTTAATAATATAGATACAAGAATATATAAAGCTATAAAATGGTTATTATAATTAATTATTATTAAATATATTATTAAATATTAAAGCAAGTTCTTTAGGAGACTCTTTACAACCATTAATTAACCAATAATAATATATATTATATAAACCACCAGATATAAAATAATAATTATATTCTTCATTAATATTATTAGATTTATTAACAAATATCTTATCAAATATATTCTTAACATAATGTATTAAATTAGCTTTATATAAAAGCATACCTAATTTACGATAAGAATATAAATGTTCAAATAATTTTTCTATATAATCACTAAAATTATCTTTAGTAAATTTTATTTTACTTTTTTTAATAAAGTCATTAGTAATAGTATCTAATATATAAATAATTATTTCATCTTTACTATTAAAATTACGATAATAAGACATATGTGAAAGACCTGCTTTATTTACAATATCAAGTACAGATATCTTATCATAATCATTATTATTCATTAGTATTAATAAAGCTTTTGCTATATCTTTTTTAGATTCTTCACTTTTACTCATGTGTTAAAAAATCACTCCTTTATAACAGTTCGTATTCTAATTATTTACTATAAATTAATTATAGCATATAATAAATGTTATAAATATAACATATAAGGAGATAGTATGAAAAAAGTTATGAAGATTATTGGTTTAATTATATTAATATTTATTATATTAGTAATAATATTATTAGTTATTTTATCTAATAAACAAGCAGCACCTAAGAATTACCAAGATAAAGTTAGTACTGGTGGAGATATCGAAGAAAAATATTTAAAAAATGGAAGTTATCAAGTTTCTTATCATGAAGATGGTACTTTACAAGAATTTAGTAAATTTGAAGTATACTACCCTAGTGAACTTGAAACAAGTAATAGTAAATATCCCGTTATTGTTATGGTAAATGGTTCTGGTACTCCACTTTCTAAATATTATACTGTAGCAAAACATTATGCATCATGGGGATTTATCGTAATAGGCACTGAACAAAAATATGATTGGAATGGTTTAGCACCTGAATTATGTATTAGATACTTAGAAAGATTAAATGAAAATGAAAAAATTGATGATAAAGTTAGTATATTTTATAATAAAATAGATTTTGACAATGTAGGAATTGTTGGACACTCTCAAGGTGGTGTTGGTGTTATAAACGCTCTTACAACTACTGAACACAAAGATATTTATAAAGCAGCTGTTTCCCTATCACCTACTAATAAAACACTTGCACATAACTTACTTTGGGACTATGATGCAACTAAAATAAACACACCAATCATGCTTATATCTGGTGAAGGTGGCGGTGATGACTGGGTTGTAACTGGTGATCAATTAACTGACATCTATAATGATATACCTGGTGATAAAATAAAATTAAGAAGAAAAAATACACCACATGGTGAAATATTATATTCAGAAGACGGATATGTACTCGCATGGTTTATGTATTACCTAAAAAATGATAACGAAGCCAAAAAAGCATTTGTCGGTGATAACGCTGAAATACTTACAAATACTAACTATCAAGATATCGAAAAAACCATATAAAAAAGATCATGTTTAAACACATGGTCTTAATTTTTTAATTTTCTAACTTCTTGTTTTAAAGCATCTTGACTAAATGAATTATTATTACTTGAAATAGTTTCATAATTATCTAAAGCTCTTTTATGACTCACAGTATAATTAGTTAAAAATCTTATCTGATCATCGCTCATATTTAACATAAAAGTTAAGAAATTATTCATTCTTTCATTAAATTCATCATAATTTTTTGAATCAACTGGTCCAAATATCGATTTATCTATTTTATCTACATAAGAAGGTTTATATGCATTAATACTATTAGATATATGTAATGGAGATATTTTTAATTTACTACCATATATATTATTAATCATATTTGTAAATTTTATATTATATAAAAGTCTTGCTGTTCTTCCATTACCATCACTAAATGGATGTATTCTTACAAATAAATAATGAATTAAACTACTCTTTAAAAATGGATTATTATCAAGTGATGATATAGATGTTCTTCGATAAATATCAATAAAATCGTTCATAAACTTTTTAATATCTTCACTCTTTGCTCCATACCAATAAATATATTTTAATTTTTCTTTTTCATAACAAGAAGCAACACAAGCATCTGTTACACGATATCCACTTGGTTTATCTAAATGTAAGGCATACTGATGTAACTCTTTAATACGATTATTATTCATACTAAAATTATCAAAATAAATATTCTTATCATTAATACATGGTGCTTCGATATGTTCATTTTCAATATCATTAGATGCAACTAATTCTTTTCTAAAAGAATCTATTAAAAAGAATAATAATGTACTATCACTATAATCTTTAAATAATTTAAGATAATCACTAAAGTCTTTACCTAAATCTTCAGCTTGCATTAAAACATTATCATTTAAATCAATATTATCCACATAATCTTCAAGTGAAAAATAATCAAACTTTTTAGCCATTGGGCCTTCTTGAATCTTTACTTCATTATCCATATAAATACCTCTTTTTATGGGTATTATAATATCATAAGTAAATTACTTAAGCAAATTATTAGATTTAATATTACATATATAATCAATATATTTTTTTAAAGCATTATTTAAATTATTATAAAAATCTTCACTATATACTTTAATACCAATAATACTAGAACATATTTCTAAAATATCCTTATCATTCATATTATTAATATTATTATTTAAATATACTATATCATTAAAATTACAATATTCACGTACATATATAGCAAATATTGTTCCAAGTAAATGTTTTAGACCACCAACAATAATTTTTTCAGATAACAAATAACCTACACTATTAGGATTATTATTAACAAAATCTTTATTATTATTAATAACTTTACATATATTATTATAAAATAATTCACATTTTCTATTAAAATAACATAAATCTATATTAGAATTAGAAAAATATTTTTTTAAATCAGATAAAGTATTATCATCAATATTACCTAGTTTAGAATAAGCAAGTAAGATTATACCATATTGATACAACATCTTAGAATTATGTCTTTCTATTCTCATTCTACTTTTAATATCAAGATATTCTGAATTAATACCATTATCTAATAAATAATCATAACCATACATTTCAAAATAAATAGATAAAAATTCAGTTAAAGCTTCTCTATTATAGTTAATACTTTTAAAATTGGTATAATGTATAAATTCATGTACTAATGTAGTAACATCTTCATAATTAAAATTTCTATTTATATTAAAAAAATATATGAAATTATTTGTAATAAACATCCTAAATATAAATGGATTAATGATAAAAACATATTTAATAATATTGTGTCAAAATTTGAATATCCACCATATTACTGTAAATGTTGTGGAAAAGTTAAAATAAATACTATAGGTGAAAAATGCAAAAATTGTGGATGGATAGATTCACAAGTACAAAATTATTATTCAAACATTTATAATTTAATTAATAAGAAATCATTAGAACAAACAAAAAAAGAGCAGTAAATGCTCTTTTTTATACTTATTGGCTCTAAACAATAAATATAAAATGTATTAGTAGATTACCGTCTATCCTACTATACAAAAATAATACACTAAAATGAATTTATAATCAACTCGTTTTAGTGTAATTATTATATAATAATTATTATTTTTGTCAACACTAAGCCTAAAAACTTAAAAAACATTAACAATTTAGATATTTACTTTAATTTTAAAAATCGCTTCTTTATTTTTCAACTATTTGTACATTTTATGTGGAGATT
>OMVK01000017.1 GCA_900314465.1 uncultured bacterium
ATAAATATATAAATACTAATACTAATAATATACCTCTTAATATACTACCAATATAACTTATATAATTATTATTACGTATACCATAACTTACTAATATATCTATTAATGGACTAATAATAATAAATATATATAAATAATAATCTAATAAACTCTTTTTCTTCATAAAATCATTTCCGTATTAATATTTTAACATATATTATATATTTTTAAAAAGAAAAAGCAATAACACACAATTATTGCTTAATATACTAAATCTAATAAATCTATATTATTTTCTATTTCATCAACATAATTAATACCAATTTTATCTATTAGCTTATCTATTTTACTTTTAAAACTAATATTATCATCAATAAAAACTAATGCTTTTCTTTCAAATATATCAATAGTATCATCAAATCCTAAAATAGCAAAATACATTAAGTTCTTTATTACATCATGTTCATTTGTCTTTATATCTTTTAATACATCTATTCCATATAATTCATTTATTTTATTAAAATCTATCATATTCTTACTTCCTTTTTATTTTCATTTTGTTCTATTCTTTTTAAATAGTTCTTTTTTGACATTCCAAATATTGAATTAAATTTACCATTACTTGTTACAAGACTTTCACCAATTGAATTTATATATTCTGCTCTATCTTTTATTTCATCAAGTTTTAAAGATAATATGGAATAACTATTTTTTATATATTCAAGTATTTTATGTTCTTCTAACCAATCAAAAACTTCTTTTAGATGTTCTTTGCTATATATAATTATTAATGGTTTTACATAGTCTAAACCATAATTATTCTTTAAAAATTCAATTGAAGATTCTAATTGTTTGGCATGTTTTAAAAATACACTACCTGTTATTTCGATATTATTTTCTTTACATACTTCTATTATTCTTTTTATTTCATCAATATTTAAATTAAAATTGTAAGCAGCGGACATAACTAAATCTTTATTATCTAATATTTTTTCAATTTCTTTTATTCGAGAAACACTTTGAGTTAATACACTTAAAGTTCTTCTAATTCTATCTATCCCATAGTTTTCTAATAAATACTCATATGTTTCTTTTAAAATATTTGGTTCAGTATTTAAAACAGATAATGTATAATTAATATCTTCTTTATTAATATTATTATTTATTAAAAAATTATAATTTTCTTCGATACTATTTACATTAAAATACATTATACTAGGACATTCCTCAATACTTTTTACTGGAACATGTTTTTCATTTATTAAATAATCTAATACTTTATTTATTTCCTCATATTCTCCATACGTTAATACTCTATCATTATTAGTTATAACTTTTCTATAATCAACACCATATTTATTTAGTAATTCTTTTAGTGAATATGAACCTATCATTAGTATCATCCCTTCTTATTATTAATACTTTCAAATTAATAATATAATATAAACAAAAAAACAACTATGTAATAACTTTCTCTTATTATAAGAGTATCAATTAGTAAATATATACAAAAAACAAGATATATTATATCTTGCTTACATAATTTTTTATATAATTCATAACTTCTTTTGTCTCTTTAGTTAAATTACCAAGTTCTGCAGAAGCATGATAACTATCCTTTAATTTAATTAGTAACATATTCATATTATTATTCATATAATAATCATATAAATACATATTTTCACTATAAAATGTTTCTTCTTCACCAATAACAGATACTATCGGAGGCATATTTTTATTTAAATATTTTAATGAATTAATAATAATACTATTCTTATCATAATTACCTACATATATATCTTTTAATCCTTTATATACTGTAGGTCTTACTATTTCATCATCAATAATATTTATCTTTTTAGTTTTACCTAATACATCTAATAAAGGACTATATAAGATTAAACATTTTGGCACCTTTAAATGATTTTTTATTGCTCTTAAAGCTGTAACTAATGCAAGATTTCCACCAGCTGAAACACCAGAAATAATAATATCACTATTTGGATATAAATTAATAAGTCTCATGTATACTCTTAATACTTGGTCTGCTTGTTTAGGTGCCATTTCATCAGGTGCAAGTGTATAATCAACTGAGATAACACGTGATTTCAAGTTTTCTCCAATATATGCACAAAAGTTACGTGAAAGTTTAGCAGAACCTGTAACAAACCCACCACCATGAATAAATAAGATGATATCATCATTGTTTTTATTAAATGGTATTATTTCTTCACAATTAACATTATCAAACTTACGTAATTTATAAATACTACCGGGTTTTAATAAAGGTAATTTTTCTGATACATTACTAGCTTTTCTAACTAATGACCAATTAACTTTACTCATGTTTTCATCAAAAGTATACCTCTTTGCTATTAAATTATTTAATCTTTTAAAGTTTATAAATTCTTTTGATTTACATTCGATTTCTTTAATCATTTTTTAAGTTCATATATAGCTCGAATAAGCCCTAACTTTCCATAATTATATGTAAGTGAACCTTGTTGATATGCGATAAATGGAGGTCTAATTGGTCCATCACACGAAAGTTCAATTGATGATCCTTGAGTAAAACAACCAGCTGCCATTATTACTTGATCTTTATATCCTGGCATATCCCATGGAAGTGGTTTAGCATCACTATCAATTGGTGAACCAGCTTGAATACCTTGAACATATTTGATTAAATCATCTTTATTTCCAAATTCAATCTTTTGAACAATATCACATCTATCTTCATTATATTTAGGACTAGTTTCATATCCTAATTTTTCAAGTACATATGATGTTAATATCGCAGTCTTTAAAGCACTACTTACAACTGATGGCGCCATAAATAATCCTAAGTATAAAGACCTATTAACTCCAAGTGTAGGTCCAACTTCTCTTCCTTCACCAGGTAAAGTAAGTCTTTCACCAACAAGTTCAATTAACTCATGCTTACCTACTACATAAGCACCATTTGGAGCAATACCTCCACCTAAATTTTTAATTAATGATCCAACACAAACATCAGCACCAACTTGAATTGGATTTTTATATTCCGTAAATTCACAATAACAATTATCTACCATTATAATCGTATCTTTAGATACCTTTTTAATTAATTTAATAACTTTTTCTAATTTATCTATAGTTAAACTTTTTCTTGTTGAATATCCCATACTTCTTTGTATTTCAATTACTTTAACTTTATTATTTTTTAGATATTCTTCAATTTTCTTATAATCAAAGTCATTATCTATTAAATCTATTTGATCATATTTAATACCAAATGATTTTAATGAACTTTTATTTTCGTTAATACCTATTACTTCATGTAAAGTATCATATGGAAGTCCACTTATAGATAATAACAAGTCACCTGGTCTTAAAAGTGCAAATAATGTTACACATAAAGCATGTGAACCAGATACAAATTGATTTCTTACGATAGCATCTTCACTACCAAAAATATCTGCATAAACATGTTCTAAAGTATCTCTTCCATAGTCATTATAACCATAACCAGAAGTACTATTAAATACTCCTTCAGATACTTTATTCTTTTGTAGTGCATCTAATACTTTTTTACTATAAAATAATTCAATATCATTTATTTTTTTAAATTCACTAGTTAACTCATGTTCACTATCATTAACTAATTTTAATACATCATCATATTTCATCTTAAGCTCCTAATACTAAATATTTAATAAAGAAATAAAGAAGTACAATTATACCAAGTACTATACGATAATATCCAAATACTTTAAAATTATTCTTTTTAATATAATTAATTAAGAATTTAATAGCAAATATACTAACTATAAAAGCAACTATTGAACCTACTAATAATACACTTAGTTCCATACTAGTAAATACAAATCCAACATTTTTAATATATTTTACTAATTTTAATAATGAAGCACCAAACATTATTGGTATTGCAAGTATAAATGTAAAATCAGCAATAGTCTTTCTATCCATTCCTGAAAGTAGTCCACCAATAATCGTAGAACCACTTCTAGAAGTACCAGGTATTAATGCAAGTACTTGAAACATACCAACCTTAAATGCTTGTTTATAAGTTATATCATTTAAACTTTTAGTATTTTTACTACCAATATTTTTATTTTCCATAATTATAAAAATAATACCATATACGATTAAAGCAATAGATACAACTATTGAATTATATAAATATTTATCTAATAAATCATTAAATAAAACTCCAATAACACCTGCAGGTATACAAGCAATAATTATTTTAACCCATAATTTAAGTGTATCTTTAGTTTCTTTTTTACTTTTCTTAAATTCCCAAGGCCATAATGTTTTAAAATATAAAACAATAACAGCAAGTATCGCACCTAACTGAATAACAACTTCAAATAACTCATAAAATTCATGAGAAACATTTAAATGAATTAACTCATTTAATAATATCATATGACCTGTAGATGATATAGGTAACCATTCAGTAATACCCTCTACTATACCAAATATAATAGCTTTAATTATTTCCATATATTTCAACTCCAAACATAAATGATTATATATTAATTATATAAGTTTTACAATTAAATTCATATATGATATATTACTTTTTTGGAAGAAGAGTTTATATGAAACATAATACAGATGTAATATCCTTAAATATATATAAAATAGCAAATAATAATTTTAGTAATAGATCTATTAATAACTCTCTTTATTATTTAATAAAAGAATATAATGCATCTAAAGCAATAATTAAATGTAAAAATGATGATAATACATATAAAATAAAATATATGGTTGTAAATAATGATAGAAATAATAAAAATAATATATCTGAAATAAATTTTAAAGTAGATAATAAAATATATACTTTATCAATATATGATTCAAATGGGATTACCGATAAAGCTTTATATGAATATGCTAATATATATAAAGATTTAATAAATAATATTAATACTGTTGATAAATTAATTAATAAAGCTTATATAAGTGATATAGCTAATTTATATAATCGTCGATATTTAAATGATATTATTATTCCAAATATTAATAATATGTCTAATAATTATATTAATAATAAGTTAGATGCTAGTGTATCATATGGTGATTTGTATAGACTTAAATATATTAATGATAACTTAGGTCATGATACAGGTGATGAATATATATTAGGAATATCTGAGATATTAAAAAAACATTTTACTGATGAAAACGATTATGTAGTACATGTATCTGGAGATGAATTCGTTATAGTTTCTTTATTTAATGAATTAAAAGAAATAAATAACAGAATACAATTAATCGAAAATGATGTAATATCAACTATTAATTATAAAAATGATAATGAAAATATTAAAGGTTATATTAACTTTGGCACATCATTTAGAGAGTATGGACCAGTTAATTTAAAAAATATGATTAGTGAAGCAGATACTATTATGAATAATAATAAAAGTGAATTTTATAATCAACAAAATACTATAAGAAGAAAATAGGAAGTAATAAAAACTTCCTATTTGTGTGTGGTTAAGAAAATTTGAGTACTATTATGTTATTCTGCAAGTTCTTCTTCATTATTGTTGTTGTCTTTTTTACTTGCCAAAAAAGAAACTTTATCAACTACAACTTCCGTTATATATTTAGTTTCGCCATTATCTTCATATCTTCTAGTTTGAAGACGACCTCTTATGCCTACTAGATCTCCCTTTTTACAATATTCACTTGTTCTTAATGCTGTTATATTAAATAATTCACATTTAATATAATCAACTTCATAAATACCATCTTCATTCTTAAAACTTCTTTGAACAGCTAGATTAATAGATAGTGAATCTTGATTGTTTTTACACTTTTTTAATTTAGGATCATCTGTAAGTCTACCAATTAAATATACAAGGTTATGCATGTTATTCCTCCTTTCGTATAAAGACACTAACATATTATATTTAATTTAAGCAAACTACAGATTTAATCAATAAAATAATTATTAATTATATATTTGTTAATAATAATATGCAAAAAATATATATTAATTAAAAAAACATACTAATTAATTTATTTAGTATGTTTTAAATTTCTTTTAATAATCTATTTAATTCGATAGCATATTCAACAGGTAATTCCTTCTTAAAGTCAGATAAGAATCCCATGATTAATAGTTCTTTTGCTTTACTTTCTGGTATTCCTTTAGATTCCAAATAAAATAATTTTTCTTCACTTAATCTTGAAACTGTAGCTTCATGTTCAAGTGTAGATTCATCGTTTAACATAACATTTTTTGGTATCGTATCACTTATACTTTTATCATCAAGCATGATTGTATCACACTTAATAGATGCTTTTGAACCAAGTGCACTTTCACATATCTTAGTAGTACCACGGTAATTAGCTGTACCACCTTCCGAAGCTATTGATTTAGATATTATATTACTTCTTGTATTTTTACCAATATGAATCATTTTAGCACCAGCATCAAGTATTTGATTACTCTTAGCATAAGCAATAGATATTGAGTTACCTACTGAATTATCACCTTTTAAGATACATGATGGATATTTCATAGTAACTTTGGAACCAACATTACCATCAACCCACTCCATCAAAGCATTTTCATCACATATGGCTCTCTTAGTAACTAAATTATAAACATCTCTACTCCAATTTTGAATGGTTGAATATTTCATCTTAGCATTCTTTTTAACATATATCTCTACAACACCAGCATGTAAACTATTTTGTGAATGGCTCAAAGCAGTACATCCTTCGATATAAGATAGTTCACTATTTTCATCAACTATAATTATAGTTCTTTCAAACTGTCCTAGCGATACTGAATCTATTCTAAAATAACTTTGCAAAGGTCTATCTAATTTAGTATTCTTAGGTATATATATAAATGAACCACCACTCCATAAAGCGCCATTTAATGCTGTAAACTTATTTTCATCATATTTAACTAAATGATTAAAATATTCTTGAAATAATTCAGGATGATCTCTTAAAGCATCATCACTAGATTCAAATATAACCCCTTTATTTTTAAGTTCATCTCTTGAATTATGATAAATAACTTCTGATTCATATTGATTAGTAACACCATCAAGTTTATTTTTTTCAGCATCAACAACCCCAAGACTCTTAAATCTATTATAAATACCACAATTAACATTTTTCCAATCATCAGTATTATTACCAACTTTTTTATAATAATTAATTGAATCAAAATCAATATCTAACTTAGGACCAAAACTAGGATTATCAAGTTCTAAAAACTTCTTATAAGAGTTTAATCTAAACTCAAGCATCCATTCAGGTTCACCTTTAGACTTAGATATTTTTCTAATTAAATCTTCACTTAATTTTTCCATAAATATCGCCTAGTTCATATTATATAATTAATTACTAATTTTATCTATATTAAGTTTCTTAATATTATCAAGTACATATAATTTACAATAGTCTATAAATATAGATACACTATCAATATCAAATACATACAAATAATTATTAGTCATAGTACATATATAACCAAGTTTATCAATCATAGTCTTAAAATATTCTTGTTTACACTCTTTAATATGACTTATCGGATATTCATAATTATTATAAAATATATCAAAGTTTAAATTATATTCATCTATGATATTCCTATTTAAACTTGAATAATCATTATATATAACATTCCTAAATTCATCTTTAGTTAGTTTAACTATTTTATTATCTTTAGTTCTTATCATCGTATTATAAAAAAAATTATCAGTAAATTCTGAATACCATAAATAATCTGTTAATAAGTGTACATAATAACCTAGTTCAAAGGGATTATTTAAATAATCATGATATAAATCTAAAAAATAAGAAAAATTGGGTAAATCACCATCTAATAAACTAAAATGTGTAACTGATTTATTCAAACCAACTTGTTTTGCAACATCAGGTGCAATAGAGCCAAGTAAAAAATCACTTTTATCTTTATCACTTTTATAATTTAAATGTCTATAAACATCATTTGCTACTGCTAAATGTATTATTTCTGATGCCATTTTTCTTTTTTCTTCTCTTTATCTTATTATTTTTTTTACTATTTTTATTTTCAAAAGGATGTTCATCAAATGAATAAAGCATATCTATATCAGCTTTAGTTAAAAATTTATTCATGTTTATCACTTTCAATTATTGAAACAATACTTATATTCTTATGTTTATTTTTATATAAATTATATGATATATCAAATACTTTCTTATAAGAATATCTTATTTTTTCTAATAATAACATATCTTTAGCTAAGATATTAACTTTATTCTTTCTAAGTATTTCTTCCCCTACTACTCTACCTATACCAAGTATTTCAGATGATATAAGTAAATATTTATATGTTTCTTCAGTTAAACCATTTTTTCTAGGTACTTGATTAAAACTAAGCATATATTTTTTTAAACCCAATATATGATTAGCATCATTAACTAATTTATCATTCACAATATATTTATTTTTAACTTTAATAATATTATTATTTCTCATTTCATCAGTAATAATATATTTAATACATAAAGAATAAAAATCAATTATTTCTTCATAATTACTATATGCATATCTTTCTATCTTAGATATATCTAAAATATTACTATTATTACTAACATGATTAAGTATTTCATATAATTTAATATCTAATACATCATTAAAATTATTATTAATAAATTTAATATAATATTTATTATTCTTATTAACTATTTCAATATTACCATCGAATATCCATTTAAGTAAGACACCAGATATTAAATCTGATGGATTAGAAGATATATTAAAATATAAACTTAAAAAACATATCTCATAAATATCATATTTACATGGCACATCCATATAATAACCAACATCATTAAAAGTATATAATGTAGTTTTACTATTAACTTTAATATCACTAAATATATTTTTATTTCTATTATCCATTATTAATCTAACAATAATAAAGATTATTAAAAATATAACTACAATAATAATAAATATAATCGTAAAAGAAAAAACATTATTATTTTTTATATAAGTAACAATAGAACTTTCATTCTTAATCTTATTAACATAATCATTAAAATTATCATTAACATCTATTGCATTTGTATATGTTATATCACTAGTATTAGTAATTAATCTAATATTATATTTAGATGAATCATAATTATTATCTTTTAATACAATTTCTCCATCAGAAAAACTTTGATTTAAACTATTACTACCAAAAGCATAAAGAACTATATTACTCTCATAAAATCCTTTATTACTCTTAATATTAATAATAACATTATCAGTATTTTGATCTAAATTCATACTTTCAAAAGTAAAATCAATACCATATACATTATCTTTATAATGTTTAATCATACCATTAATTTTATAATTAAGATAATATGTAGTTATACCATCAGTATTAATATTAAATCTAATAATCTTACGTATATTCTTATTAACATAATCAAAAGTATTAATCTTATTTTTATTAAAATTAATATCATAATTATAATTAGTATTATTACTATCAGTTAAAGTTAAGTCAGTAATAGATATATCACTAGAATTGAAAAATACTTTTTCAAAATAAGTATTCTTTTGATTAGGTATTTCTAGTACTTCATTAATATCTGCACTACCATCATCATTAATCATAACATTAATCGTATCAGTTTTAATATTACCAGCATATATATTAATACTAAATGAAAGTAATAATATTAAAAATACAAATTTCTTCATATTAATAACCTCCAATTAATATATTTAATAAACTATTAAATAAACCCGAATTCCAAAATATAATAAGTAAACTTAATACTAAAAAAGGTCCAAATGGTAATATATTTGATTTATTTTTCTTAGTAGTTATCAAAGCATATGGAAGTGCAATAATTGATGCTAAAAAGATATATACAATACCTAATTTAATGCCAAGTACACTACCAGCAAATAGTGATAACTTAACATCACCCCATCCAAGAGATTCTTGTTTAAAAGCTTTATCACCAAATAACTTAATTAAAAGCATAATACCAAATAAAACAAAACCAGATAATATACTATGTAATAGATAATTAATACCACCATCTAAAAATATTAATACTAGTAAAAATATTTCACCAGTTATTAATACTTCATCAAGTATTATCATATATTTACTATCACTTATAAAAGTAACAATAACTACAGATACAACAACTAAAGATATTAATGTATTATAAGTAAAACCAAATATTAAATAACTAATCATATAAAGTATACCAGTAATTAATTCAGTAAGTGGATATTGGATACTTAATTTAATATGACAATTACTACATCTACCATGTTGAAATATATAAGAAAAAACTGGTATTAATTCATACCAGCTTAATTGATGATTACAATTTTCACAATGAGACCCTGGCTTTATAATTGATTCATTATTAGAAAGTCTCTCTGCACAAACATTAAAGAAAGACCCAAAGAATAATCCAACAATGAACAAATATAAAGGAATAATCCACATATTAAAACACCTCATCAAGTATAATTATTTTATTGAGCTTGTATCTCCTCATATAATCCAAATACCGGAACAATAACTGCTATGATTATAAATCCTACAATAACAGCTAAGAATATAATAAGTATTGGTTCAAGTAATGTCTTTAAAGTATTAACAAGCATCTTATGTTGTTCTACATAATATTCAGAAACACTTTCCATCATTTCCGCAAGTTGACCAGTTGATTCACCAGTTACCATCATGTAATAAGCAACTTCAGGTACAGCCCAGTTATCTTTAAATGCATCACTAATTTTTTCACCACTACTAATACGATTAATACAATCAGCCATAATTTCACGATATATCTCATTACTAGTAACTTTACCTAAAATATCAATTGATTGAGTAATATAAACATTATTTTTTAATAATGATGCAAAAGTCTTAGTAAATATTGTCATTTCTTTATAAATAATAACTTTACCAAATATAGGTGATTTCATTGCTATAGACTGCATTGTATATCTAACAGCTTTAATATTTTTATAAAGAATAACAAGAGTAACTACAATAATAAATATAACCAATACAATATAGAAAGCATTATTACGTAAGAAGTCTGATGCTGCAATTAAGAATGAAGTTATTGGATTAAGTTTAACACCTGCAGTATTATATATACCAACAAATTGTGGTACTAAATATACAAGTAAGAATATAATAACAGCAATAGCAAATACAAATACTAGTGTTGGATATGTTAAAGCTTGAATCATATCTTTTCTTGTAGTTTCAACTTCACGATAATAATCAGCCATATCATCAAGTGTACCTTCAAGGTCACCTGTAGCTTCAGCAGATCTAATCATATTTATTAATAATGGAGGAAAAGCTTCACCCTGTTTTTCAAGTGCATTTGAGAAAGACTCACCTAAAGTTAATTGATAAACAACAGAATCAAATGTTCTTCTGATATTCTTATTTTTACCCATTTGTCTACTTAAAATACGCATAGCATCAGTTAATGGAATACCAGCTTTTAAATAAGTAGACAATTGCTCTAACCAAAATACGATATCACGAGTTTTGATTTTTCTACTAATGAAACCACGTTCGCCATAATATCTTTCAATCCACTTACTTGTTTCAATTTTAAAAACTTTATATCCTTCATTTTCAAGGAATGTATATACTTCAGTACGAGAAAAAGCAACAAAAGCATTTGTAACTATTTTACCAGATGGATCAAGTGCAGTATATCGGTATGTAACTGGTACGTCACTTCTAACTTCACTATTAGAATCAATTAAATTAATTAAAGCTTGTCTTGAATCGACTAAATTTTTAGATACTCTTACTTCTTTAACATATTTCTTTGGATGCTTTAATTCTTCATTTATTGCATCTTGTTCTTTTTGAATTTCACTACTTTCAGTAGAATTAATATAAGCACCACTTAAGTCATTAGTTTCAACATTAGCATTAACAGTATTATATAAGCCTTTAGAAAGTACATTCCATAAAGCAGTAAATGGTTTAGTTAGCCCTTTTAATACATAATAAACACCTAAACAAACATACAAAGGAAAAAATAAAAAGAAATTATCTTGTTTATGTACATGTCTTTTTTCCTTAACGCCATCCATAACTACCCAACACCTTTCTCTAGTCTAATCAATTATAACATAATTATATATCAATATAAATAACAATTAAATTAAAAAATATAACTATTTTACTTAAAGCATAAAAATTAATATATAATCTATAACAAAAATATTAGCAATTAAAAATATATAATTAAAAATATTTCTATACTTATTAAAGAAATAAAAACTCATAACTAAGGCAATCAAAGAACTAAAACAAGAGACAATTATATATGTTATATCTCTTCCTTGTGTAAATATAACTAATATTAATAATATATTAATTAAAAATATATCTAAACATGCATATTTATTTTCTGTAAACTTCATAACAATCACAAATAAATTATAGCATAAAAAAAGACTTGATTATTGAACTAATTCAAGTCTTACTGTTAAGGCGTCATCGCCTTTTCTTTCGTTAAGTTTAATAATTCTTGTATAACCACCATTACGTGATTCATAACGAGGTGCAAGTTCATTAAATACTTTATCAACGACAGCTTTATCATTATTAACAAATGCAAGAGCACGTCTTCTTGAAACTAAAGATCCATCTTTTCCATATGTGATCATCTTATCAACAAATTTTCTAACTTCCTTAGCTCTAGCTTCAGTAGTTACAACATATTCATTCATGATTACATCTTTAGTAATTCCGGCTAACATACTTTTTCTAACACTTGATTTTCTTCCTAATTTTCTATACATATTTTAACCTCCTTACTTATATTATTCATGGAACTGTAGTCCCATCTCATTTACTTTATTAATAACTTCTTTAAGTGATTTCTTACCAAGATTACGAATCTTAGCGACATCAGATTCCTTCATATCAATTAAATCTTGCATAGTATTAATACCAGCTCTCTTTAAGCAATTATAAGCTCTTACAGAGAATTCAATTTCTTCGATTGGAGTTTCCAATGTTTTAGTAATAGTATCAACTTTCTTTTCAGCCATAACACCAGTCTTATCAGCAATTTCATTAATATTAGCTATTATCTTAAAATGTTCAATTAAGATTTTAGCAGATAATGCCATTGCTTCTTCAGGAGTCATTGAACCATTAGTATAAACATACATTGTAAGTTTATCATAGTTTTCACTTTGACCTACACGTGTAGGAACAACTTCTGGTAAAACTTTTTCAATTGGTGAATAATTAGAATCAACTGGGATAACTCCAGCTTGATCGCCACCCATAAGTTTTTTATTTTCACCAGCATCGACATATCCTCTACCATTTGAAACAGTAAGTTCCATGTCTATTTTTCCACCTTTAACAAGATTGCAAATAACTAAATCCGGATTAACAATTTCAATATCAGCATCATGTTCGATTTCACCAGCAGTAACTGGACCTTCTTTAGATGCAGATAAATGCATTATTTTCTTTTCATCAGAATAATTCTTAACAACTAAATCTTTAATATTAAGAATGATATTCATGACATCTTCTCTAATACCATCAATTTTTTGGAATTCGTGCATTACACCATCAATTTTAACAGATGTAACAGCAGAACCAGGCATAGAAGATAACATAACTCTTCTTAATGCATTACCTAATGTTGTACCAAAACCTCTTTCAAGTGGTTTAATTACAAACTTTCCATAATTTTTTTCTTGATCATATTCAGTTATTTCATATGTTGGTTTTTCAAAATTCATATTTCAATCCTCTTTCTACCTTATTTTACTTTTTAGGACGTTTTGGTGGACGACATCCATTGTGAGGTACTGGTGTTTCATCACTGATTGAAGTAATTTCTAAACCTGCAGCTTGTAAAGAACGAATAGCAGTTTCACGTCCTCCACCTAAGCCTTTAACAAATACATCAACTTTTACAACTCCAGAATCCATTGCAGCTTTAGCAGCAGAATCTGCAGCAAGTCCAGCAGCATAAGAAGTTTTCTTCTTAGTACCTTTATAACCAATTGTTCCAGATGAAGCCCAACTAATTGTATTACCAGCTTTATCAGTAATTGTAACTAGTGTATTATTAAAAGATGTAGAAATATGTGCTTGAGCTTCAGGTATATTCTTTTTAACTTTTCTTTTTCTTCTATTATAAGCCATAACTAATACCCTCCTAACTATTATTTAGTTTCTTTCTTTTTATTAGCAACAGTAGCATTATGTCCCTTACGAGTACGTGCATTTCTATTAGTTCTTTGACCACGAACTGGAAGACCTTTTTTATGTCTTATTCCTTGATAAGAACCAATTTCCATTTTATTCTTAATGTTCATTTGAACTTCACGACGAAGTTCACCTTCAACTACATATTTATCAACTTCGCTACGTAATAATGCTTCTTGATCTAAAGTTAAATCACGAACTTTCATATCTTTATCAAGTCCACAATCGCTGCAAATCTTCTTTGCTAAACTTTGACCAATACCATGAATAGCTGTTAAACCAATAAATAATGATTTATCTTTTGGTAATTCAACGTTTTTAATTCTTGCCATAAACTAACCTCCTAGCCTTGTACTTGTTTGTGTTTAGGATTTTCACAAATTACCCTAACTTTGCCATGTCTTCTAATTATTTTACACTTTGGGCAAATTTTTTTAACAGATGCTCTTTTCTTCATAATAAACCTCCATTATTTTCTTATCTTAATAATCCCATGTTTTAAATCTGTTGGTGACATCTCTAATGTAACTCTATCTCCTGCTAAAATACGGATCATATTCATACGTATTTTACCAGAAACACGGGCATCTACAACAACTCCATTGTCAAGTTGTACTTTGTAAATTTCATGAGTAACACTAATAACTTTTCCGTCTACTCTTAATTTTTCTTCTTTAGCCATAACTCCTTATTCTCCTGTAAGAATTTCATAACCATCATCAGTAATAGCTACTGTATGTTCAAAATGTGCAGCTGGACTACCATCTTCTGTAACAATTGTCCAACCATCATCAAGTTCAACTATATCTTTTCTTCCGGCTGTAAGCATTGGTTCAACAGCTAAGACCATTCCTTTTTTAAGAATGACTCCGCTACCATATTTACCATAATTTGGAATCCAAGGATCTTGATGCATTTCATGACCAACGCCATGACCACCAAGTTCTCTTACGACACCTAAACCATGTCTTTCAGCATATTGTTGAATTCTTGCGCTTAAGTTACCAATTGGTACTCCAGGTTTTAATTCTTTAAGTCCTACATAAAGTGACCTTTCTGTATGATATAACAAATGTTCTTTTTCTTTATTAATATGACCAACAGGCCATGTAGTCGCAGAATCAGAAACATAATTATTTAAAGTAACTACAATATCAAAAGAAACAATATCACCTTCGTGAATAAATACATCATCTCTTCCAATACCATGAACTACTTCATCATTTACAGATATACAAATATTGTTAGGATATCCTTCAAAACCCTTAGATGTTGGAATACCACCATGACTAGTAATAAACTTACCAGCTTCATCATCTAAATATTTAGTTGAAACACCAGGTTTCAATAAACTCTTTAGATATTGATGTGTCATATAATTTAAATGACCTGATTCCTTAATCTTTTTTATTTCATCATCAGTATAAATATCTATCATTTACAAATCACTTCTTCTATCTTCGCAAATGTTTCTTCTGGACTTCCAGAATTATCTATTTTTCTGAGTAATTTCTTTTGATCATAATACATAAGTAAAGGTTCAGTATCTTTAATATATGTATCAAATCTATTTTTAAATGTTTCTTCATTATCATCAGACCTACTTACAAGTTCAGTCTGATCATTATCACAGATGCCATCAACTTTCGGTTTAAATATTTCTTCATACTTATTATATGAGGCATTACACTTTGGACAAGTTAATCTTCCAAGTGCTCTTCTCATCGCAGTATCTCTATCCATACTTAAATATAAAACATGATCAATTTTCATATTAAGACTTTGAAGCATATCATCAAGAAACTTTGCTTGTGATACATTTCTTGGATACCCATCAAGTATGAATCCATTTTTAATATCATCTTTCATAAGTCTATTTTTAAGTAACTCACCAACAATTTCATCACTTACAAGTTTTCCACTTTTCATAATTTCATTAAGTTCATTACCTAAAGTAGAACCAGATGATACCTCATCTCTTAATAAGTCTCCAGTAGAAATATGGACAAGTCCATATTTCTTAACTAAAAACCCACTTTGTGTACCCTTACCTGCAGCAGGTGGGGCAATAAATATTATATTTTTATTAATCATCTATTATGTCTTCTCCTACGTTCATCATAACTACGTGAAACTATTGATGACTCAAGTTGTTTATAAGTTTCAAGTGCAACACCAACAACAATTAAAAGTCCTGTACCACCTAAAGTAACTGAACTAGATAGTCCTGAAACCTTAGAGAATATTATAGGAATTGCTGCAAGAATTGCAAGTGATGTACTACCAACAAATGTAAGTCTTGATATAGTTTCCTTTAAATAAGCTTGTGTTTTTTCACCAGGTGCAATACCAGGTATATAAGCATGAGACTTATCTAAATTTTCACTCATTTCTTTTGGATTTAATTCCATTAATGAATAAACATAACCAAAAGCATATATTAATAAAATATAAATTATGAAACCAGTTAATGAAGTATATACAATATAATTATTAACTATATTAGTAAATGTTTCATTATTTACAAAGCTTGCAATCAACGAAGGAATACTTGTTAATGCACTTGCAAATATAACTGGCATAACATTAGCTGAATTTAACTTTAAAGGCATATAAGATTGTTCCTTAGCATAAGAGCTAATTGTTCTTGTACTATGTTGAATAGGAATTCTTCTTTCACTTATTTCAGTGAATACTACACCTACTAAAATAAACAAATAAGCTAATATAAATACAATAAATAAAATTATACCAACAGCAGTATTAAAGTTACCAGAAGTAACAAAATCAGTAAATGCTGTTTGGAAAGTACTAGGTAAAGTATTAACAATACCAGCCATAATTATTAGTGATACACCATTACCTATACCTTTTTTAGTTATCTCATCAGCTAGCCATAATAGTAGAGCCGTACCAGCAGTTAATATAACAGTTGTCTTTAATATAACAGATGTATCATTACTACCTAAAAAGGCAACCGAATAAATATAACCTTGGATAAAAGCAAATAGAATACCTAAATATCTATTAATTCTATTAATCTTTTGTCTACCAGTAGCACCTTGTTCCTTCAATTCTTTAAAATATGGAATAATATCCATTTGTAATAACTGCGTAATAATAGATGCAGTAATATATGGCATTACTCCTAAAGCAAATATGGAAAAAGTTCTTAAACTACCACCACTCATTAGGTTTAATAAATCAATAAAACCTAAGTTTTGTGTAATTGATTTAGCACCAGGAACCATAATATTAGTTCCTAGTCCAAATATTGCTAGCACAAACAAGGTGAAGTAAATTCTTTTTCTCAAATCTTTATTATTTGAACTAAATAGTCCATTAAGATTAGAAAACACCTTAAATCACCTCTGTTGTTCCACCTAATTCTTCAATCTTAGTAACAGCCTTAGATGAGAATCTTTGTGCTTTTACATTAACCTTCTTTTCTAATTTACCATTAGCAAGAACTTTAACGCCATCGTTAATCTTTTTAATTACACCAGTTTCAAGTAATAATTCTGGAGTAATATCAGTACCATCTTCAAATCTGTTTAAATCAGATAAGTTAACAACGGCATAAACTTTCTTGAAATTCTTATTATTAAATCCCTTTTTAGGAACTCTACGGAAGAATGGAGTTTGTCCACCTTCAAACCATGGTTTGATTCCTGAACCACTTCTACTCTTTTGGCCCTTTTCACCACGAGTTGAAGTTTTACCCATTCCTGAACCAGGTCCACGACCTACTCTTTTTGTTCTCTTAGTTTCTGGAGATTTTACTAAATTATTTAATTTCATATTATAACTCCTCAACTTTCTTTCCACGTAACTCTGCAATTTCTTCAGGTGTATGTTCAGATTGTAAAGCTTGTAGAGTTGCTTTTGCTACATTAAGTTTTGTATTAGAACCAAGTGATTTAGAAGTTACATCTTTAACACCAGCTATTTCAAGTATTTCACGTGCAGCACCACCAGCAATTAAACCAGTTCCTTTTGGTGCAGGTTTAATCATAACTCTTGATTTACCACAAGTACCATATGCTTCATGTGGAATAGTACGATTTCCATCTACTAAAGAAATCTTTACTAGATTCTTATTAGCAGCAAGAGATGCTTTCTTAATTGCATCTGGACCTTCGTTAGCTTTACCAATTCCAATACCAACTAAGCCTTTACCATCACCAACAGCAACTACGGCAGCAAAACGCATACGACGTCCACCTTTAGTTACTTTAGTAACAGGTTTAAACTCAATAACTCTTTCATCAAGAAGCTTTTTCTTAGGATCTAATTTTCTAAAATTCTTATTATTAGTTTTCTTATTTTCTTCTGCCATAATAACCTCCTAAAATTCCAATCCATTTTCACGAGCAGCTTGTGCTAAAGCTTCAACTCTACCATGGTATTGATATCCGCCTCTATCAAAAACAACTTTAGTTATTTTTGCTTTTTTAGCTTTCTTAGCAATATCTTCACCAACTAATTTAGCACCTTCAACATTTCCACCATTCTTAAGTTTTAATTCAACTGAAGAAGAAGAAACTAAGGTAGTACCAGCTTCATCATCAATGATTTGAGCAAAGATATTAGTATTTGATCTAAAAACGCATAATCTAGGAACTTCTTTTGTTCCAGAAACATTCTTACGAACACGAGCATGTCTTCTTAATCTTGCAACATTATTTGCTTCTTTTTTAATCATATTCTTTCTTCCTCCTACCTATTATTTAGATGCTTTCTTTCCTTCTTTAAGCTTAATAGTTTCACCAGCATAACGAATACCTTTACCTTTATATGGTTCAGGTTTCTTAATACCTCTGACTACTGCAGCGAATTGATTAACTTTTTGTTTATCAATTCCAGAAATCTTTATTGTAGTTTGAGAAGGAGCTTCAACCTTGATACCTTCTGGAGCTTCAATAGTAACAGGATGAGAAAAACCAACATGTAATTCAATCTTATTACCAGTTACAGAACATCTATAACCAACACCATTAATTTCAAGATTTTTAACATAACCTTCAGAAACACCAATCAACATATTTTCAATTAAAGAATTAGTTGTTCCATGTAGTGATTTATTAGTAATACTATCATCAGGTCTAGTTACTTTAACAGTATTGCCATCAACACTAACTTTAATATTTTCATTAAATGTATCTTTAAGTTCACCTTTAGGTCCACTAATAGTAACAGTGTTACCATCAACACTAACTTTGACACCTTCAGGTATATTTAATACTCTATTTCCAATTCTACTCATAACTAATATTTCTTAGCTTACCAAATATAAGCTAATACTTCTCCTCCTAGACCTTTTTTTCTAGCATCTCTATCAGTCATAATACCTTCAGAAGTAGATATAATTGCTATACCAAGCCCATTTAGTACTTTAGGAAGTTCATCATGATTAACATAAACTCTTAAGCCAGACTTAGATATTCTCTTTAAGCCGGAAATGACTCTAACTTTTTTACCGTGACTATATTTTAATGATAATGTAATTGTATTACCACTTGTAGATTTATTAACTTTATAATCACTGATATATCCCTCTTCTTTTAAGATACGAGCAATACTTTCAGTAACTTTTGAACCAAGTACATCTACAGTATCATACTTTAATTGATTAGCATTACGTATGCGTGTAAGCATATCAGCTATTTTATCTTCTACCATAATTACCTTCCTTTCTACCAACTAGACTTTTTAACACCAGGTATTTTACCTTGGTTAGCAAGTTCTCTAAAACAAATACGGCATAAACCGAATTTTCTTAGAACAGCATGTGGTCTTCCACATCTTTTGCATCTAGTATATTCTCTAGTTTTAAACTTTTGAGGTCTTTGTTGTTTAACCTTCAAACTTGTCTTTGCCATATCCGTTACCTACTTTCTAAATGGCATACCGAATGCAGTTAATAATGCTAAAGCTTCTTCATTAGTCTTAGCAGTAGTAACAAAAACGATATCCATTCCTCTTACTTTTACAACTTTATCATATTCAATTTCAGGGAATATAATTTGTTCTTTAATTCCTAAAGTATAATTACCTTTTCCATCAAATGCTCTATTACTAATTCCACGGAAATCACGAACTCTTGGTAAAGATATTTTAATTAACTTTTCCATAAAGTTGTACATATTATCCCCTCTAAGTGTAACTTTAACACCTATTGGTTGACCTTCTCTTACTTTGAAACTTGCAACACTCTTTTTAGCTCTTGTAACAACTGGATGTTGACCAGTAATTAATGCTAAATCATTTTGTGCAGCTTCTATAAATTTTTCATCATGAGCTCCTTCACCAACACCCATGTTAATAACTATTTTTTCAAGTCTAGGTGCTTCCATAGGTGAAGAATAATGGAATTCTTTAATTAATGCAGGTTTAATTTCTTTATTATATTTTTCTTTTAAACTATTCATTACTTATCACCTGACTCTTTCTTTGTACTCTTTTTAGCAGTTTTTGTTGTTTTCTTAGCAGTACTCTTCTTTTCAGTAGTTTTTACTTCTTTAGCTTCTTTATTATCAGTTTTTACTTTTGTATCTTTTTTAGCTTTATCTTTATTATCAGATGAAACTAATTTGACATTAGAAATACTTATAGGTGCTTCAGTTTCAATTCTTCCACCTTCACTATAAGCATTAGCTTTTTGATGCTTAGTAACGATATTAATACCAGAAACTAATACTTTATTCTTATCTCTAAGAACTCTTATTACATTTCCTTCTTTACCTTTATCTTCACCAGCTATAACTAAAACTTTATCTCCAACTTTAATCATAGTTTCCTCCTATAATACTTCACTTGCAAGTGATACGATCTTCATGTAACCTTTATCACGAAGTTCACGAGCAACTGGTCCTAAAACACGTGTTCCAATAGGACTCTTATCATCTTTAATTAATACACAGGCATTATCTGAAAAACTAATATATGAACCATCACTTCTTCTAACACCTTGAACTGATCTAACAATAACTGCTTTAACAACTTTTCCTTCTTTTATATTAGAATTAGGAATTGCTTTTTTTACTGTTCCAGTAACTACATCACCGATGTTTCCATATTTAACCTTAGAACCACCATTGACTCTAATTACTAGTATTTCTCTTGCACCAGAGTTATCGGCAACTTTTAATCTTGTTTCTTGTTGTATCATAATAACCCTCCTTAGATAATAGCAGCTTCAACTAATACCTTATCAAGAGCATATCTCTTAGTTTTAGATAATGGTCTTGTAGATACAAGTCTAACTGTATCTCCTACCTTTGCTATATTTTTTTCATCATGAGCTGCATACTTTTTAGATTTTTTAAATCTCTTATGATATAAAGGATGAACTTCATTAGTTTCTACTAATACAGTAATAGTTTTTTCTTTAACACTTACTACTTTACCAGTTAAATAAGTTTTCTTACTATCATTCATTATTTGTTTCCTCCTTCATTTTTTCTTTCAGTTAAAACAGTCTTTAATCTAGCAACTGTCTTTCTATCTTCATTAATTTTATGAGATTTTTCTAATTGAGCAGAAGCTTGTTTCATTCTTAAATCAAACAATTCAGATTTTAATTCTTCAATCTTCTTTTCAATTTCTTCAGTGGACATTTTTCTAATATCTTCAGTCTTCATTAACAACACCACTTTCTTTTCTTACAAACTTAGATTTAACACCAAGTTTATGAGATGCAAGTCTTAAAGCTTCTCTTGCAGTAGCTTCATCAACTTCACCAATTTCAAACATTACAGTGCCTTTTTTTACAACTGCAGCCCACTCTTTAACGTCACCTTTTCCAGTACCTTGACGTTGACCAAGACCTTGTGCAGTTCTAGCAAGTTGAGGAAATATATTAATAAATACACGTCCTCCACGTTTCATATAACGAGTCATAGCAATACGTGCAGCTTCAATTTGCTTAGCAGGAACATAACCGCCCTCTGTAGCCATTAAGCCATATTCACCTTTAGTAACTTTAGTATTACCTTTAGCATGACCTTCATATGATATTCTATGAGGCTTACGATATTTAGTTCTTTTTGGCATTAACATCGTCATTACCTCCTTTTTTAAATACTTTCTTTTCTTTATTATCTTTTTTATTTTCAGTATTTTCTTGATCTGTATTCTTTTTATTTAGAATTTCGCCTTTATAAATCCAAACCTTAACACCAATATCACCATATGTAGTTAAAGCAGTAGCTTCAGCATAATCAATATCAGCTCTAATAGTTTGAAGTGGTACAGTACCTTCAACATAATGTTCAGTTCTAGCCATTTCAGCACCACCAAGACGACCAGAAACTTGAGTCTTAACACCAAGTGCTCCTGCTCTTAGAGTTTGTCTAATAGCTTTCTTTTGAATATTATGATAATTACCACGATTTTCAATTTGTCTAGCAATAGATTGAGCAACTAATGAAGCATCTAAATCAGGATTCTTAATATCATTAATAGTAATAAACACATTTTCTCCTGAAACATTCTTAACTTCTTTTCTTAGTTTTTCAATATCTTCACCACCATGACCAATAATAACACCAGGTTTAGCAGTAAATATTTTAACATCTACTCTATCATTTTTTCTTTCAATTAAAATTTTAGAAACAGCAGCATCTTTTAATTTCTTTTCAAGATATTCTCTAATCTTAATATCATTATTAAGTTTATTGACATAATCTTTACCTTCAGCATACCATTTTGAATCCCAATCTTTATTAACACCAAGTCTGAATCCAACTGGATTTACCTTTTGTCCCATAGTTAAGCCTCCTTACCATCACTAACTTTAACAGTGATGTGACTAGTTCTTTTATCTCTTCTATCAATATGTGAATGAGAAGCTGGTTTATATCTCTTATAAACAACACCAGGATTTATATAGCATTCAGATACTACTAAATCACTTTCTTTTGCTCCAAAGTTATTAACAGCATTAGCCATAGCAGATTCTAAAACCTTAAGAATAAGACGACTAGACTTAGTATTAGTATTTTTAAGTATTCCAACAGCGTCCGTAGCTTTTTTACCTCTAATTAAATCTAGAGTTAAACGAGCTTTACGAGGAGCTACCATTGCATTTTTATGAATTGCATAAGTTTCCATCTAATATCCTCCTATTCCTTTGAAGCACCATGTCCGCCATTCTTACGAGTTAGCGCAAATTCACCAAGTTTGTGTCCAACCATTTCTTCAGTAATATATACTGGAATAAAATCTTTTCCATTATGTACTGCAATAGTATGTCCAACAAAATCAGGGAAAATTGTAGAACGACGAGAGTATGTCTTTACAACTTCTTTTTTATTTTCTGAATTTAATTTATTAATTTTCTTTAATAGGCTTTCATCAGCGAAAGGCCCTTTTTTAATACTTCTTGCCATCTCTTAACACCTACTTTTTCTTTCTACTAATAATTAGCTTACTAGATGCTTTCTTAGATTTACGAGTCTTAACACCAAGAGCAGGTTTACCCCAAGGAGTCATTGGTTGCTTACGTCCAATTGGAGCACGACCTTCACCACCACCATGTGGATGATCATTAGGGTTCATAGCAGAACCACGGTTTGTAGGTCTAATACCCATATGACGAGTACGTCCAGCCTTACCAACATTAATTAACTCATAATCCTCATTGCCAACTACACCAATAGTTGCCATACAAGTACCAAGAATCTTTCTTGTTTCACCAGATTGTAATCTAACAATTACATATTTGCCATCACGTCCAAGAATTTGAACAGATGCACCAGCTGATCTTGCAAGTTCTCCACCTTTACCAGGTTTTAATTCAACATTATGAACTAATGAACCAACAGGAATATTTTGAAGTTGCATAGCATTACCAATTTGAATATCACATGCTTCATTAGCTTCAACAATCATACCAACTTTTAAATCTTTAGGTGCAATAATATATCTCTTTTCACCATCTTTATAATTAATTAAAGCGATATTAGCATTACGATTTGGATCATATTCAATTGACGCAACTTTACCAGTAACACCAAATTTATCTCTCTTAAAATCTATAACACGATATTTAGTTCTTGCACCACCACCGATGTGTCTAACAGTAAGTTTACCTTGATTATTACGACCACCAGTTTTTGCTACACGTTTTACTAATGATTTAGTAGGTTTATTACCCTTAGTAAGTTCATCATTAGAAAGTGTTGACATTCCACGTCTACCATTAGTAGTAGCTTTATATTTAACAATTCCCATATTACTTACCTCCTACTATAATTCAATAGTGTTACCATCTTTTAATGTAACTATTGCTTTCTTATAAGTTTTTGTTGTACCAGTATATCTTCCAACTCTTCTTGCTTTAGATTTAGTATTAAGAGTCTTAACATCTGCTACTTTTACATTGAATGCACTTTCAATTGCTTGTTTTATTTGTGTTTTATTAGCATCTTTTCTAACTTTAAAAACATAAGTTTTACCATTACCAGATGCTACAGTAGATTTCTCAGTTACTACTGGAGCTATAATTATATCTTTCATTAACCAAGTGCCTCCTCAAAATATTTTAGTGCATCTTCATCTAATACAAGATAATCTGCATAAACAATATCACGAACACTAGTATCACTTACCATACTAACAGCAAGATTACTAATATTTCTTGTAGCTAAATAAAGCTTTTCAGCATCATTTGCAGTAACAAATAATACTTTTCCACTTACTTTTAAACTATCAAGTAAGTTTTTAATATTTTTAGTCTTTGTAGAATCAATATCAAGTGAATCTACAACAATTAATTTCTTATCAAATACTTTATCAGATAAAGCAGCTCTTAAAGCTATTCTTCTTTCTTTTCTATTAGTCTTGAATGAATAATTTCTTGGTTTTGGTCCAAATACTACACCACCACCACGATATTGTGGAGCTCTAATAGAGCCTTGTCTTGCATGACCAGTACCTTTTTGTCTATAAGGTTTTCTTCCACCACCAGATACTTCAGATTTATCTTTAGTACTATGAGTACCTTGTCTCATAGAATTCATTTGAAGTCTAATAGCTTTCTTTAAAATAACATCGTTACTTATATTAAATATATCATCATTCAATTTAATATCTTTTACTTTTTCACCATTAAGTTTTACTTCTTTTATACTTGCCATCTCAAAATTCTCCTTTCTCTACTTGAAATTATTCAAGAGATTCTGATCCTTTCTCGTCAGCAGTTGTAGCCTCTTCTTTAGCATCAGGTTTAGTATCTTCTGCCTTTGTTTCTTCAACAACTTCATTAACGATGATATCTTTTGGTTCAACTTTACCAGGTCTAACTGCAGACTTGATAAGTACTAAACTATTCTTAGCACCAGGAACATTGCCACTTACTAAGATATAGTTATCTTTAACACATACTTCAATAATTTCTAGGTTTTGAATAGTAACAGTTTCTCCACCCATACGACCTGCAAGTTTCTTTCCTTTTAAAACTCTCATTGGTCTCATAGTACCCATTGAACCTGGTCTTCTATGATAATTAGATCCATGAGTTTCAGGTCCTCTAGATTGTCCATGACGTTTAATAGGTCCTTCAAAACCTTTTCCTTTTGATGTACCAGTTACATCAACTCTTTCACCTACTGTGAAAACACTAGCATCAATATTGCTTCCTAGTGTGTAATCTTGAGTATTATCTACTCTAAGTTCTCTATAGAAGCGCTTAGGTGCTATATTAGCTTTTTTAGCGTGTCCAGCTTCAGCTTTATTAACACGTTTAGTCTTCTTGTCAACAATACCAAGTTGAACAGCATTATAACCATCAGTTTCAACAGTTTTAATTTGTGAAACAACATTAGGTTCAACTTCGATAACTGTTACAGGAATAACTTTACCATCTTTCGTAAATTTTTCGGTCATGCCGATTTTACGACCTAAGATTCCTTTCATATTACTTTCCTCCATTTAATTATATTGTTTTAATACTAATCTCAACACCACTAGGTAAATCTAAGTGAGATAGTGCATCCATAGTTTCCTTACTAGGATTTTTGACATCGATTAATCTCTTATGAGTTCTCATTTCGAATTGTTCACGAGAATCTTTATATTTATGTACTGCACGTAAAACTGTAATCTTTTGAATTTCAGTTGGAAGTGGAACAGGTCCACTAATTTCTCCACCAGTTCTCTTTACAGTGTCACAAATTCTAGCACATGCATTATCTAGGATTCTATGATCATAAGCTTTTAATCTTATTCTTACTTTTGACATTATATGTCCTCCCTTCGCTTATATCTTGTATAAACTTGCTCCGGAAACGAATTACCTGATATCACAAGTTTTATTGATACAACCCCACCTAGTGTATCAGCAACTTCGCCCATCCATGCCGTTTAAACTAAGTATGATTATACACATTTAACCTAGGTAAATCAAGTTTTTTCACACTTTTTCCCAATAAAACTGAAATAATTATAAAATATATATAATTTACTATGATATAATTTAAATATAATGAGGTGTTTTTATGGATTTAGATGTTATTATACCCGCTTATAACGAGGAAGGAAATATCAATTTATTATATGATTCTCTAACTACAAACTTAGTAGATTTAAAATATACATTAATATTCGTCGATGACGGTTCAACAGATAATACATATCAAAAATTAAAAGATATATATAATAAGGATAATAAACATGTAAAAGTAATTTCTTTTTCACGCAATTTTGGAAAAGATGCAGCAATTTACGCTGGAATGAGTGCAACACATGCTAAATATACTTGTATAATTGATGCCGACATGCAACAACATCCTAAATATATTAAACAAATGTATAATTTTCTTGAAAACAACGAAGATTATGATGAAGTAGCTATGGTAAATAACTATGAAGACGATTCTAAATCACAAAAATTTTTTAAAAATACATTCTATAATCTAATGAAAAAAATAACTAAACAAAATTATGTAACTGGTGCTAGTGACTTTCGTTTAATGAGAGACTATGTAGTTAAGTCTATTTTAAATATGAAAGAAAATAAAAGATTTACTAAAGGACTATTTTCTTGGGTTGGTTATAAAATTCATTATATAAATTATAAACCAAGTAAAAGATTATCTGGAAAATCTAAATTCAATTTTAAAAATCAAGTTAAATATGCTTTCGAAGGAATATTAAATTTTTCTACTATTCCCCTACACATCTCATGCTTTATCGGAGGAATAATATCATTTATATCACTAATATATTTTATAGTAATTATTATTCAAAAATTATTCTTTGGTATTGATGTACCTGGTTATGCATCATTAATGAGTGTAATACTAATACTAGGTGGATTAATACTTTTAGTATTAGGTATTATTGGTGAATATGTATCAAGAACATATATCGAAATTAAAAATAGACCTATTTATATAGCAAAAAGAACTTTAGGTTTTGATGATGAAATATTATAAAAAGCGTTATTAAAACGCTTTTTTAATCAGATAATAAATTGTTATTAGAAAGACTATCAATAAACTCTTTTAACTTACCAGTATTTTCAGATAAATACTCAACACTAAACTTACCATCAGGATTTCTTTTAATACCTACACAATTACTTCTATTAGTAAGTATTTCTAATGGTTTAATATTATGTCTTAATAAATAAGCATCTTCATCATAATAATTCTTACTACCTAACATTTCATCAATAAGTTCAATCTTAGCAAGATTATCTATACCTCTTACAAAAAAAGAATCTACGTAACCATAGCTATCTGCAATACCTTCAGTAATATTACTCATATCTTGAAAATCTTTACGATATCCAATATTTATATCAGTTAAAGTAGGATAATCAATTATAATATCAGTCTTACTATCAAATAAATCAAAATCTTTAGGTTTATAATTATTATTAAACGGATTACTTTGTAATAAATAAGCATGTTTATTATGAGATATTAATATTTGATCACGTCCTGTACCTAGTGGATCTAAGACACATAGACCAAGTTCATGTAAACAAAACTCAAAATATGGATCAAATCTTGTTATATTTTTCTGATATTCATAAAAAAGCAACTTCATCTGATAATCTCTTGAAGTTATTTTATTAACAATAGATTTACATAAACTCTTAATATCATATGTATTTACTTCTTGAAAAACAAAATCACTATTATATATACCACACTTCATAACCATACCTCACATTATTTAGATTTTATTATTTCAATATACGAATTAACTTTATTAGCCCATTCAGAAGATGCTGCATATGTAGATGCCATAGAATTAGCATCTTTCATACCTTTTAAATAATAATTGTTATAAATAATATCTAAATAACTATCTATTCCCTCTTCTAAACTATCATATTTAGAATATGATGTTCCTCTACAAGAACCATACCCTTTTAATCCACCTATATTAAAACATTCTTTTGTTAATGTTGAACATTTCCACTGACAACCTGTTTCAAGTAATACAATAGCAACACTTAAATATGGATCAAGACCAGTATTTTTAGTATATTCAGCAAAGAAATAACCAGTATTTGTCAAATAATCACCTAAAGACTTATTTAACTTATTAGTAAGTTCTGTAATAGTCATACCATCATAAATAATTGAACCATCGTCACTAAAACTAGGAGCATTTAAATATGGATATGAAGAATTATTATTATCTTCACTACTTTCACTTTCAATTAAATCAAGTTCTTCATTACTTACACTTGTAGTTAAAATATTATAAGTAGTTGTAGTACTTGGAATAGTAGTTGCATTAGCAAGTTTTGGTTTATTACTATTAACATTTGAACTAGAATCATTCCCTGTTATTTTATCTAAAGACGAAAGAGAATTAACATTACTAAAAAAAGTATGTTTTATAAAAAAAACAGTACCAAGACATGCTACTAACAATATAACTAAAAAAATAAATTCTTTTTTATATATAGATATAAGTTTTTTCATTACTATCCTCTATCCTGTAAAAAGTATAACAAATATCATATATATTTTCAACAGCACAAAAAAAGAGCTCTATTAAGCTCTTTTAATATATTACATTGTCTTAAATATATCTTTACGTTTAACAACAAGTAATACTGCTGCACAAATAGCTGCAACAATACCAAATTCTACAATATGACTTGAAACACCAGTTTTTGGTGAAACAACACATTTAGACTCACTTGTTACATCTGGAATTAGTTTACAAGAAGAATCTTGTTTACCAACTTCAGTCCAAGTATATTTTCCACTGCAATCATAGCAAGCATGTTTAGTACATTGAGATTCAGTTGTAATTGATGTATCAGGTTTACATGTGTTTGTATCTACATTAGAACCATCTGACCAAGTATAACTTCCATCTGTACATACATAACATTGTAATGATGGAACAGTTTTTTCATGGCAATCAGCAGTCTTATTGAAGTATAGCATAGGCATTACTGCATATGTATCATCAAAATCGTCTTCATTTATTTGAACTAATTTTGCATTAGTTACACTTGCTGCACCAGTAGTATAACTAAATGTTACAGCCCATATTTTTCCATTTTCTTCAGTACTAGTGACAAAACCACTAACTTTTCCTTTTGCTGAACCACTTAGAGCATCACCGATAGTCTGGAAAATAGAACCAAGAGTTATATATGTTGAACCATCTTGTGAAAGTATTTGTTTATCTACATCAATTGTATATGAAGTAGCACTTTCTTCTTTAGCATCAAATAATTTTATAGCTTCATCTTTGGAAATCATAGTTGCATTTTGATAATCTTGTACATAATCATTTCCTTCTTCTGATGTACCAGCTGTTATTTTATACTTATCAGTCATTAAGGTTACTAATGTTTTATTTGCAAGTGAATAATCAGATGATGAACCAATAATGCTATAAGCAAAAGTATATACAAACTTATCAGTAGCACCTTTGTCTTCCATAATTAGACCAGTAACACCACCGCCACCACGAGCTTGTTCCTCTGCTTGATTTACATAGAAATTTACTTGTTGGCCAGTGCTATAAGTATAATAATTTGTAGACTCTGTTAATGCTGATACA
This sequence comes from uncultured bacterium, assembly GCA_900314465.1. GTDB lineage: Bacteria > Bacillota_I > Bacilli_A > RF39 > UBA660 > UBA6985. The sequence goes on from OMVK01000017.1 coordinate 30,303, forward strand.
CTAGCAAATGGTAATACAACAGCAGCAACAGTTGCTAAAATCTTCATGAACTTGTTTTTCATAATTCTCTCCTCCTATTATTTTATATTTTAAATATAGCACAACTAAAATAAATAATCTATATAATTTTACAATTTAACATTATTAGACAAAAAAACACTCATAAGTTTTATGAATGCTTTTTAAATAACTATTTACTAGCTTCTTCTTCTTTTTTACTTTCTTTTTTAACAGGTTTAGGTAAACATGCTTTTCTTGAAAGATTTAATCTACCATGATTATCATATCCAAGTGATTCAACCATGATTTCATCGCCAACTTTTAAGACATCAGATGCTTTATCTACATGTTCATAAGCAATTTGTGATACATGTACAAGTCCTTGACATCCACTCCAAAGTTCAACATATGCACCATAATCTTCAACTTTAACAACTTTACCAATATATTGTTTACCTGTTTCAACTTCACGTACAATATCTTTAATCATCTTAGCAGCTTTATCAATAACTTCTTTATCTATATGATAAATAACAACTTGTCCATTTTCTTCAACATCAATCTTAACTGCATTAGGATCTTGTACACTCTCAACATTTGAAGATTTTAATATGATATTAGTAATAGTATCTCCACCTTTACCAATAACATCTTTAATCTTTTCTGGTTTAATCATAAATGTTTCAATCTTAGGAGCATATTTAGATACTTCTTTTCTAGGTTCGGGTATTACACTAGTCATTACATCAAGTATTTGAAGTCTTGCTTTTTTAGCTTGTTCAAGTGCTTCTTTTAAGATATCTTTAGTAATTCCTTTTACTTTAATATCCATTTGTAAGGAACAAATACCTTTTTTAGTACCACCAACCTTAAAGTCCATATCTCCTAAATGATCTTCCATACCTTGGATATCTGTTAATACGGTATATGGATGATCTTTATCTAAATGATCAGGGTCTGATGAGATAAGTCCCATTGCAATGCCAGCAACTGGTGCTTTTATTGGAACACCAGCAGCCATTAAACTCATACAACCAGCACAAATTGTTGCTTGACTTGATGAACCATTTGATTCAAGTATTTCTGATACAACTCTAACAGTATAAGGAAATTCTTCTTCAGATGGCATTACTTGCTTTAAACATCTTTCACCTAATGCACCATGACCAATTTCTCTTCTACCTGGTGAACCATATCTACCTGTTTCACCAACTGAAAATGCTGGGAAGTTATAATGTAACATAAAATGTTTTTCAGCTTCTAATGATAATCCATCTAATTCTTGATATTCATTTAAAGCACCTAATGTAGTAACAGCAAGTGCTTGTGTCTCACCACGTGTAAATAATGCAGAACCATGAGTTCTTGGAAGTAAATCAATTCTTGCAGAAAGTGGTCTAATTTCATCCATTTTACGTCCATCAGCTCTTAAATGCTCATTAACTGTTATTGATCTAAATAAATCATATTCAATTTGATCAATAACTAATTTAACTTTAGTAAGTAAGACATTTAAATCATCATCATCTAAATCGCTATTTTCTTCACTATATTTATTAACAATTTCTTCTTGAATTGCAGTTAGAGCATCATTTCTTTCAACTTTTCCTTTAAGTCTTAAAGCTTTATCTATTCTATCTGAAGCTAGTTTTTTAATTTCTTCTTTTAATTTATCCTCGATAACTAAGTGTTCATATTCCATCTTTGGTTCACCAATTTCACTTATAATCTTTTCTTCAAATCCACATAATTTTTTAACAGCTTCATGTCCAAACATTAAAGCATCTAACATATCACTTTCAGATACTTCTTTAGCACCGGCTTCAACCATATTGATTGCATATTTAGTACCAGCTACAGTTAAATCAATATCTGATTCATCTAATTGGGCAGGTGTTGGATTAATAATAAATTCTCCATTAACTCTTCCTACTTTAACACCAGCAATAGGTCCATTAAATGGAATCTTAGATATAGATGTACATAATGATGAACCAAGCATAGCAGTAAGTTCTGGTGAATTATCAGTATCAACAGATAAAACTGTATTAACTATTTGTACTTCATTACGAAAATCATCAGGGAATAATGGTCTCATTGGTCTATCAATCATACGAGCAGCAAGCGTTGCCGAATCTGTTGGTCTACCTTCTCTCTTAATGAAACCACCTGGTATTTTACCAACTGAATATAATTTTTCTTGATATAAAACCATTAATGGGAAGAAATCAGATAAAATATCAGCTGAATCTCCTACACATACTGTCGATAATACAACAGTATCACCATATCTAACCAAAACTGCACCATGAGCTTGTTTAGCAAGTTCACCGTGTTCTACAACTATCTTTTTACCATAAAAATCTAATTCAAAAACTTTCTTTTCCATAACATTCCTTTCTTAAAAAAAAGAGACACTTAAAACAAGTGCCTACTTTCTTAAACCTAATTTTTTAATAACGTCTCTATATGAATTAATATCGTTAGTCTTAAGATAATCAAGTAAACTTCTTCTTTGACCAACCTTCATAAGAAGACCTCTCTTAGAATGATAATCATGAATATGATATTTTAAGTGTTCAGTAAGTTCATTAATTTCTTCAGTTAAGATAGCAATTTGAACTTCAGTAGAACCAGTATCTTTTTCATTCTTACCAAATTCTTTAACTAATTCAGCTTTTCTTTCTTTTGAAACAGCCATAACATTTCCTCCTTTACAATAATAAACCGTTTAAACTTAGTAAGAATCCAGAGGTAGTTCAAACCAAGTAAAAACTTTTTACGTCTTTGATTATATCGATGAAAAAACTATTTGTCAATCAAATATCAGTATATTTTCTTATATACCTATTAAAGATTAATTTCTAATTCTTTTTTTATTATTATTTTTAAATTTCTTATTAATAATATTAGGTATATTACTCCAATCATCAGTTTGTAATCCATCATAATCTTCGGCTTTTGGACCATATAAGATAGTGAAAATTCCACTTTCATTAGCAGGTCTAATATGCCTTAATTCGTTATCAATAAATACATCATATTTTTGCTCTTTTAAGAATTCATATTTATCATAGAAACCTAAATTAATATTACTATAATTAACATTATTCTTTTCAAAATATTCAGCTAGATTCTTATCTAAAGAAGCATATTTATCAATAGGTCTTGCGCTCAATAAATCAACAACGTAATTATTATCTAAAAGTTTATCTAATGCATCGCTTACTCCATCTTTAACTTGACCATAGGCCATTTTATCACGATATTCACTCCAAAATAATGAAAGTTCAAGGTCTCCCCAAGAGTAATTCTTATTTCTATCAATTTCTGGATGTTCATCAAGAAATACATTCCAATAATAATCTTCAAGTTCTTTAGTAGATAAAATAGTATCATCTATATCAACAGCAATCTTAATCTTAGAATCATATTCTTTTTTAACATCTTTTAATCTCTTTAGTTCACTTCTAACAAAAATTACAGTTTCATTAATAGCTTTATCAATAGATGCATCATCGAAATAAATTGATTCAGGAACATCATCACTCATAGTTAGGATAGTATTATCATAATTAATCGTTCCATGGTCACCAAATAAACCGTTCTTATCTATTTCTTTTAATTTATCTATATCTAAATTGAATTTTTCATAATATGAATAATCGGTTGGTAAATAGTCTAAGTCATACTTCTTAGCAAGTCTCTTTTGCATTTTTATTCGTTCATAATAACTTGTATAATCTTCATCTTTTACTAAGTTACCATTATTATCTATTAAATAATGTATTCCATCAATTTTCTTTTCATACCTTTTATCAATATTAGTTTTCCAATATTGATCAACTATTAAATGAATTAAATATCCAAAATAAAATGGATTATTCATTTTATCATAATATTTAATATAAAAATGCTCATAGTCATTTGCTTGCCCTGATTTAATTCTAAAATCCCAAAAATGTGATAAATATTTATCTTTTATTACTGAATCTTCAGGAACATTTCTCCAACAATCAGGTGCAATTGTTCCAACCCTTAATAATTTTTCATCAAAATTATAATCTTCATTTATTATTTTAGCAATTGTTTCATGTACTCTACAAGCTGGCATATTATCACCTCCTTTTCTGTACGTATATTTAACAATATTATTAAAAACATGTCAAACAAAAAATGTTATCTATTCTTTATAACATTTTTATTATTAAGATACATTTCTTTAGTTAAATAATATTGATAATCTTCAACAGGTTCTGAAACATAAGTATATTCAACCATTTTATTTTTATTTAGTCTTTCAAACCCAAAACCTTCCATTATCATCCATGATGCCGGATTAATAGTTGCAGCTTCTGTTCTGATTTCCTCAATATCACATTCATTAAACATATAATCCATCATAGCAAAGGCTGCTTCTCTTCCATATCCATTACCTTTATATTTAGGGTCTATATACCAACCAACACCACGAATGCATGAATCATCTATAGATTTATCTTCATCTTTTGCTTCATGACATGAAACTCTTCCTATACATTTACCATTTTCTTTAAGAAATACACTCCATCTAAACACATCTAAATCATTAGCATGTTCCATATCTTTTTCATAAAATTCTTTTTGCTTATCCCAATCAAATAATTTATCAGCATATTTCTTTGGAACAGTTAAATAATATTTATTAACATCAGGTATCAATAACAAACTCCATAAATATTTTTGTTCATCCATTGTTTGTGCTTTTAATATCAATCTATCAGTTTCAATAGTTTTACTTCCCAAATATTTCATACAATCACTTTCCTAAAAATAACATTCCAAATATATATAACAACATTTTAATATTCCTCATATTCATATATACCTTTATAAATAAAATTAATTATTAAAAAATCTAATGCTTATTTCCAAAAATTTTTATTATAGTTTCATAGAATTTGTTTTTCTTTTATTCATATGCAATTGTTCTCAATAAAAATTAAAAATATTATTTGTATATCTTATATTCATATTATAATCACCACAAAAGCGTCAAATATCATTTTAATTATTATTTATTGATTTTTTATAATCATTATACAAAACATCAATTTGTGGCTTTAATTCTGGAAAAGTATTACAAATACTTATATACGCACAATCAATATATTGTTCATTATCGAGATTATTTAATTGTATTTTTATTCTATTATCAAAAATATCTATTAAATCACTAGGGTTCATAATGATAATCATAATTAAATTCTTTAGCTAAATCGTTTATTTTATTAAGTAAATTTGGATGTAAATAAACTAATCTATCAAATTCATGCTAACTAAATTCTTTATTCATTTTATTTTTATAAAATCTAATTTTATCTAAAACATATGAACCATCTTGTGAATAATTAGCTGGTTTATTAGGATATCTATATATATTAAGTAATCCATCTTTCTCAGCTTTGAGTAAACCATCATAGACATTTTCACAATATTCTTCACTAATAACATCAACTGGAACTTCAGATACAACTTCTGAAAAAACAGTATGAATATCTTTGAATGTTTCATCTGATACCGTATATATTGAAGAACTATTTGAAAACATTTTTTCAAATGCACCTGGTATTTTTTCTACCAAATTCCAAGGATTATTTTTGCCAATACGGCCTAAACCATATGTTAAATCATCACCACATTTACTACTAAAAACTAAAGCTAATACTTTTTCAGGAGTAGCATATACATAAACTCCGTGTGTAGATTTTCTTGGCTCAAGTCTTTTAAGTCCGTGTTCTCTACTTCCATGATATAAAATTTTCATATCATCATCTCCACATTAATTATATCATCAAGCTAATATACTCTATCAATAATCATATCATCAAAAAAATATTTGATAATATATTCATTATCTTGTCTACAAATTACTATTTCTATTGTATTATTCTCTTATATAATTCATTTCCAACATATATAAAACAAAAACTAATTAAGATAAAAATTCATCTACATAATATCTTATTTTCCAATATTTATTCTATCTACGGTATATATGTCTCTACTTTTAATTTATTATTATTAATTTTTACCATAATACTTCCATCTTGGTCTGTCCTAAGAATCTTACTATTCTTTAATATATCTAATGCACTATCTTTTGGATGACCATATCTATTATTCTTACCAACAGATATTATCGAATATTTAGGTTTCATTTTATTAATAAAACATTCACTACTACTTGTATCTGAACCATGATGCCCTACTTTATAAAAATCTATATTACTAATATTATATTTATTTAATATATCTTTTTCTCTAGATACTCCAGCATCTCCCATATACATAAACTTATAATTAAATAATTTAAAATATAAAACATTAGAATTATCATTTTCATTATCATATAAATTAGTATCTAAAAAATATATATTAATATTTTCATAATTAATTTTATTTATATTATTATAATATTTAATATGTTTATTGTTTAATTTATTTATCAAAGATGCTTCTAAATCATTATAACTATCTTTATTTAAAATAACTTTATTTACTTTAAAATTATCTATTAAATGTATAGATTCACCCATATGATCATAGTCTCCATGAGTAAGTATTAAATAATTTATCTTACTTATTCCCATACTCTTTAATAATTTAATCGTATTATCTGTATAATAATATTCTTTTTTCTTTTTCCACTCATCACTCACATAACTTGTTTTACCACCAGTATCAATCATAATTACATTACCTTTATGTATAATAAGTGATGAATCACCCTGTTTAACATCTAGATAATAAAAATAATAATTATTATCTATTAAATAACTATATTTAATGCCTACTAAAGATAATAATATTATTAATAATATCTTCTTATTATACGTATTAAAAAATATATATACTAATATGTAATAAATAATAATATATATAATATTTAATTTAGGAATAATAATCTTATATACAAGCAAATACTTACATATATAATTAAGTATATTAATTAATATTAAATATATACTATCTAAAGGTTTTATTATTAATACAAGTAAACTTAATGGATAATATATAAAACTTATTAATGGTACGATTAATATATTATTAAATATAGATAAGATATTTATTTCATAATTAGTATTAATAGTAATAGGTAAACTAAATAATAAAGCTATCAAAGATATTTTAATAGATTTCATAATATAATTACCTTTAATTAATTTACTATATCTAATTAATGCATAAGATATAATACTTGAATATAAAAATCCTATATCAAATAATAAATTAAAATTAATAAGTAAAAGTATAATAATAGTTATATAAAATATTTTAATAGTATCTAAATAGAAATCATATTTCTTATTAAAATATAAACATATATATAAAGTTACACTTCTTAATATAGATGATGCATAATTAGTAATAAATAGATAGAATAATAAGGATATAATAATACATATATAACTTATATTATCTTTAACATGTAATTTATTTAATATCTTATAAATAATTAAAGAAAGAATAGATATATGCATACCTGAAATAGAAAATACATGTATAACTCCAGCATCTTGAAGTGATTCATACAAATTATCATCAAGCATACTTTTATTACCAATAATAAACATATTTAAATAATCTTTAGTTTTAAAGTTATTAATATACTTAATAAGCATATTTTTTAATATATAAAATATATTAGTATTATTGTTAATAACTTTATAATTATTAACATTCATAACATAATATATATTCTTATGTTTTAAATAATTCTTATAATTAAAAGTATTAGGTATTGTATTATTACTCGGTATAGATAACTCACCATTTATTTTTAAAATAATACCTAAATCTAAATTACTTAAATAATTTTTTTCTTCAATAGTTTTAATGTAATAAATACATTTAACTTTTTCTCTACCATTTATAATAAAACTAAACTTATCACCATCTATTTTATACTCAAGTAACTTACCTTCTATAATATTATCATTAATATTATATTTAGATTTATAATCCATTAAAGATAATATATAACTACATATAATAACTATTATTAATATAATAAGTAAAATATTAGTTGACTGTAATATAGTCTTTAATCTTTGCAAAATTAGCTTCTCCGATACCTTTTACCTTCTTGATATCTTCAATAGATGTAAAAGGATTACTATTGCGATATTCAATAATAGCATTAGCTTTAGTTTCACCTATTCCATTTAAACTCATAAGTTCACTTTTAGAAGCAGTATTAATATTAACAATCTTGTTACTTGTATTACTACTACCATTATTATTACTTTTATTAGAATAACTAGAATTAGTATATCTAGTTGCTCTTATCTTAGTTGTTGTTATATCATTTTTGTTACTTACATATATAACCATACCTTTACTAACATTTTCAGATAAATTAATATCATCAGTATAAGCATTACTCTTAAAACCACCAGCAGCTTTTATAATCTCATCGACAATCATATTACTGTTAGCATGATACACTCCAGGATTTGAAACACATCCCTTAACTTCAACATAAAATTCTTCCATACTTGTTGTACTAGTAGTCTCCTTAGTTTCTTCAACAAAAGCAATATCATCATTAATATTATCATTATTACTTAAACTATTTAATCTATAAATAATAATAGAACTAATACTTATAACTAATAAGATACCAATTACAATAAATACTTTTTTATTTTTAATATTCATTTTTATCATCTCCTAATATATTATTAAAAGATAATATTAATTTTACTTAAAAAAAATAGAATTATTTTAAAATTCTATTTCTTTTCATGTTCACTTACTTTATATTTTTTAGAAGCAATTACTTTCATTATTTTACCAGTATCAAATGATTTGTCTATTTCACTTAATTCTTTATTAACTAATGAACGTTTATTATACTGCCTAAAGTTATATAATGAACATTTTTTAGTATTTATATCTTCGTCTCCACCAAGATGAAAACCAGGTCCAAATGAAGGATCAATGGTAACCCCACCTACATCAGGTTTACCCTCAGAATCTATTTTCATTATTTTTAACTCAGAACCTATTTTACAATGAGAAATAGTATTAAATTTTGTATTAACACCTTTACTTTCACATAAATCGCAATATGCTTTTCTTGCTTCACAATACATATCGACATTTTTCTTTAAATTTTCTGGCATATAGGCTAAATGAATTAAAAAAGCTTCCTTAAATTTATCAGAATAAATTACTAAAACATAATTATTATGTGAATCAATTTGAATTTCCGCAATAAAACGATATTTATTAAAGAAATCTAATTTTTGTGTATTAGTTATTAAACCCAATATATTATAACTATCACTTTTGTTGTCTAATAATAAAGACAAATTTTCAAACATTAATTTTTGTCCAAGAACAGCCTTCGCTCTAAATGATAGATTAACTCTCATTAAATACTTATTTAATCTTTCAAATTTTTTATGTGACTCATCAACATAAGAATCATGCTCATAATCTGTTAAATTAGAATAACTCTTTTCCATTGAATAAACAGTATTAGGTAATAAACTAATTAACTTATCTACTATATTTGAAATATTATTTATAGCTTTTTCTTTACATTCTTCTTTATTATTATTCGTTTTATCATTATCAATACAAGTAATAATTGTGTTTAATAAATCATTATATAATTGATTTATTTCTGCTTTACCTTCGTCTAAAGAACCAGATTTTAATTCGTTAATTCTATCTATTTTTTTACAATTATCATTAGTACAACTAAGTAATCCTTCAAAACTACCAATACTCAATCCATATTCCATTTGTAAATTATTTAAATTTCTAACCATAGATCGTATCTTATCTTTTTCTTTTTTACATGTATCATAATCAATACAATTATCAAGTAAATCATAAATTACATCTTGATCATAACCTCTATGAGCAAACTTATTTAAATCAAATATAGAATATATTGTTTTATCAAGCATATCATAATCGGAATTATTAGAAAAAATAACATCTTTTCTTAATTGATTTGCCTCTTTTGATTCAAAATACTGCTGATTTCCATTATTAATTGCAGCAGACATATATCCTAGAAAATCTTTATAGCTATCCATAAAACTATTATAGTCTATCTTACCATAACTCATTTCTTTGATTTGATTTTCAAAACCATCTAGCATATTATTTAACATTCTATAATATTGAATTGTTTCTTTATCTGTCAGTAAATCTGGTATAATTCTATTTCTTAAATATTTTAAAATTATACTTTCTTTAGAATTGGATTTACCATCAAAATCATCTATATATCCATTCTTATAAGCATTTCCATAATAAGACTTTATTATATAATTTTTTTCGTCGTGATTTTTAATTTCCAATGCATTAACACTATAAGGATCAATTGATAGCATAAACTTCATGGCTTTATCAAAATCATCATTTTCTTTAGAATCATAAATACATTTTGGAAAATTGTTATTCAAAAAATTAATAATATTAAATAATTTATTTTCATCAAAATTATCATTATTAATATATTCTAGTAAATTATTATAGTTTTGAGGAACTTTTTTTCATCTAATATGTAATAATAAATTATTCCAAACATTATTTTTCCACAAAACATATTTTTTAATATTGTATATTTATCAATAATACTTATTGAATTATTATCATCTAATTTAATCGAATCAACAAAAGTATCTAAAGCCCTTCTATAATCAACATTATAACTAACTTTTGATAATAAATTATATATTTTACTATCATAACTATTAAGTTTCTTATATATTGAATATTTTATTGGATTTAATTCTTTATATTTGTCAATATCAGAAAAAAGTGTATTATTAAATTTATCAATATTTTTTATATAAATTGTTTCAAGACTAGAAGCTAAATTACCATTAGTTATTTTTTCTCGTTGTTTACTAATAATACTTTTAATATCATTACCATTACCCTGAGTCATATATAATAAATTCGTTAAAATTATACAATCAATGAGATAGTTTAATTTACCTGGATCTTTTTCACTATCAAAAGACAATGATTCTAATAAAGTTAATGATTCAAGCTTATAGTCATCTGATTTATCTGATTTAATAATATCTAAAACATATGATTTAAATGCATCTTCAGTAATTTCAATATTACTATTAAAGAATAATTCTTTTAATTTACTTTCAGAAAATACATTTCTATTTTTTCCTAAAGCTAATTGATTAAAATTATTAGAAACATTATTAAAATTAATCTTAGATAATAATTAACATATTTTACATTTATTTCTATCAATATTAATTTCATAAGCAACTGATGTTAAAATCTTAAAAAAATTATTTAAATTTTTAATTTTACTATAATCAACTTTATCCAAGTATGAATCAATTCCATGTTCGTTCATTTCTCTAATATCAAAAGTTATATTACCTATTGTTATACTTGTTAGACTACTACAACCCAAAAATGCTTCATTTCCTATTGTTGTTACACTTTTTGGTATTGTTACATTATCATTTTTCCCATTATATCTTATTAATACACCATTTTTATCTATTTCAAATTCACTTTTCAAATAATCTGTATTCAATATGAACACCTACTTCTATTATTACTATAAGTAGTATATCATATTTATAAAAAAAACATGAAACTATTATATTCCATGTTTATATCTATCTTATTTACCATTAGGTAACATTGTAACTATAGCTTGATTATTAATATTAATTAACTTAATAACTTCTAAACACTTATCATAATCTAAATTATTAATTAACTTAATTTCATTAGTACTAATCTCATCATAATTAATAATATCATTAGTAAATTTATAATTTAAAGTATCTACTCTATCAAATATATTAATAAAATTAGCAATAAAAATTTTCTTTTTTCTATTAAAATCTTCTTTAGTAACATTTAAATTATTAATATGTTCTTTACATATATTAATAAATTTATCTAATTGTTCTTGATTATTATTAGTTATTTTACCATATAAAGTTATATTTATAATATTATTTTGTAATGATGTATATCCACCATGATTAACACTTATTTTATATTCATCATCTAGTTTGTATTTAAATTCTGATGTATCACCAAAATTACATGCAGTAATTATTTTTATATAATAATCAAGTTCTTTTTTAGTAATATTTAAATTACTAAATCTATCTAATTTATTTTTAATAATAATTCTAACAGATGGACTAGAAACTAAACCTTTAGTACTATAATTCTTTCTATTAACATTTTCATCTTCATCAATAACTTCTCTATTAATCTTAAATGGTTTACTAAAACTTAATTTACTAAATACATCATTAATAATATTCATAGTACTATCAATATTAACATTACCTGTTATTAATAATGTCATATTAGATGGATGATAAAAAGTATTATAAGCACTATTAATATCATCACTATTAATATTCTTTATATCATCTAAACTACCTTCAACTTTAATTTTATAATGTAATTTATTATAAACAGATTCGTTTACTTCATCATGTAATGCTCTATAAGGATCATCTATATAGCCCTTAGCTTCTGATAATATTACTCCTCTTTCTCTTTCAATATTTTCTTCTGGAAAATATGGATGATATACATAATTAATAAGTAATCTTAAAGCGTCATCATAATTATTATTACCATAAGCAACAAAGCAAGTTATATCATTAGAAGTATAAGCATTAGATGATATTTGTAACTTTTCAAACTCATCTAAGATATTTACTTTATTTTCTTTATGAAACATTAAATGTTCAAGAAAATGTGCAGTACCAGGATGTATATTATGATATTCTTTTTCATTATCTTTTTTAAACTTTAAATCATTAGAACCATATTTAGTAAATAAACTTAAATAAAAATTACTAACATTATTATTAGGAATAATATATACATTTAAACCATTATCTAATTTCTTATAATATAATTTATCATCTAAATCATAAAACTTATTTTCTATCATTATTATTACTCCCTTCTAATACATAAGTAATTTTCTTATTAAGTAATTTATATTTATCTTTAACTTCTTCTAAAGTAACTTTATTATATGAATCTATATATTCATCTAAACTAATATTATAAATATAATCAAGTCTAAAATATAAAGATATAATTCTATTTAAACTATTAAAAGTATCTTTAATAGAATTATTATAATATTTAATAGCGTTATTAAATTCATCATTACTTATATTATCTTTCATTTCTTTAACAGTATCATCAATTAACTTTAAAGACTTATCTACATCAGTAACTGAAGTAGAAATAGATAACATATTATTACTATTAGAATATTTTGAATAAGCACCATAACATAAAGAATTCTTATTTCTTAAATTATCAAATAATTTAGCTGATGAACTACCACCTAATATATAATTAAATATTCTAGTACTAGCATTATATTTACTATCACAATTTAAATAATATTTAATAATAATCTTAGATTCCATACTATTACCTGACTCTTTAACACTTACTATCTCAGGCTCATAATCAAATTTATAATCTATATTACCCTTTAAATTATTAGTAAACTTATTATATGTTTTTATATCTTTAATATCTTTATCAGTAAAATTACCTGCTAAAAAGATATCTACATAAGTATCATTCATAAGTAAATTATAACCTTCATTTAACTTATCTACAGTTAAATTATTAACATCTTCTATAATATATTTATCTAATATACTCTTCTTATATTTATACTTATCATAATATAAGTCATTAGCATGACTACTTGCAATATAATCAGGGTCTTTCATAGAATTATTATAATTAACATTTATTTCTCGATTATAATCTTCAATATATTTTTCTTCATATAATGGATTATTAAGAAAATCAAATAAGAACTTAATAACTTCATGATTGAGATCTTCTTTAAAATATTTAGGATTAATATAATTAATATTAATACCATAATATCTTAAACTACCTATTCTTGAATCAAAAGTATTAAGATATACATTATATAAATCTTCTAATTTTAAATTTAATTCTCTTCTATTTTTAAAAAATTTACTACCATATTCAAGTATTTCTAATGCATTACATATATTATTATCATTATCATCTATTTTTCTTCTAAAATATATTCTAATAACATTATTTCTAAATTTATTTGTTTTAATTAAATGAATATTATAATTATTTCTTTCAATTATTTCTTCTTTCATATTTACATATCCCTCATTCAACTAATTTATATTGTAACATAATTATGATAAAATAAATAATATAATAAAGGAAGTGTTGATATGGAACCTGTACATATAGTTACAGATAAAGAAAATATTGCAAATATTGTATTATTACCAGGAGACCCACTAAGAGCAAAATATATCGCAGAAAACTTTTTAACTGATGCCAAATTAGTTAATACAATTAGAAATATGTTTGCTTATACAGGTACTTATAAAGGACATAAAATAACAGTCATGGGTTCTGGTATGGGTATGCCTAGCATGGGAATATATTCTTATGAATTATTTCATTTTTATAATGTTGATAGAATTATTAGAATAGGTACATCTGGTTCTAATAAACCTGAAATAAAAGTTGGTGATACTATTCTTTCAACTGGTGCATATACTCCATCTAATTTTGCATATCAATGGGGTAAATATAATGATCACTTTTTAAAGACTAATGAACATTTAAATGAATTAGTAAGAAGTACTGCTAAAGAGGAAAATATAGCATTAAAAGAAGGACCAACTCTTACAAGTGATGTCTTTGATGTTTATTCAGATATTGAACATATTAGACAAGAGTGCCCAATTAACGACGAATTAGTAGCAACAGAAATGGAAGCATTCGGTTTGTTACATGTAGCAAGAATTGAACATAAAGAAGCAACTGTCTTAATGACTGTCGTAGATTCTAAGTTTGAACCTGAAATGCAAGTAACACCAGAAGAAAGACAAACAAAATTAAATAACATGATTAAACTTGCACTTGATTCCATAATAAAATAAGTTCTAGATTAACCTAGAACTTTTTTATTGACAATTTTTACATATACCTTCGATAATCAATGAATGCCTAATAACCTTAAAACCATTAATATTACTATTATTCTTATTATCATCAAAAGGACATTTATCTATTTCTTGAATAGAACCACATTTTAAACATTTCATATAATGCTTATGTTCATCACTAATAACATAAATAATTTGATTATCTTTACCTATTATTTTTTCTAATATACCATTTTCATATAATATATTTAATATACGATATATGGTACTTTTATCCATATCAGTAATCTTACTAGAAATATTCTTAATGCTACTATTAAGTCCTAAGATATTGATCATATCTAATATTTCTATTCTCTGTTTAGTAACTTTCAAATTATTATTTTTTAAAATATCAATACTATTCATTTATACACCTATTACATTCATTAACATACCTATAATACTACCAATTAAATAAATAATTAACATAATATTAATATTCTCTTTGATATTTTTATTATTCTTAAATAAGACAAGTAGTCCAACACCAGCACCAGTAAGTAGACCACCAATACATGTACCCATGGTAATTACACCTTTTAAATATAATTCAGTAATCATAACAGAAGCTGCACAATTAGGTATTAAACCAACTAGTGAAGATAAGAATGATGCAAATATATTATCTTTTAAAAATAATTTACCAATCATATCTTCATTAACATATGAAAATAATAAATTAAGTGCAAATGTAATAATAACTATATAAAGTAGAGTCTTAAATGTATGTATTATACTAGATTTAATAATTGATTCATCACAATCACATTTCTCTTCATCACATACATGATAATCTTTTTTATTAAATTTAGGATGATATATTAAATCAATAATAATACCTGATATCATACCAATAATTATTTTAGATAATACTATTACTAAGATATCTTTAATATTTGCATTACTAGATATAAGTATAGGTAACATTTCATCACTAGTAGATAAATATATACTAATTAAAGTACCTAAAGATATAATTCGTGCAACATATAAATTAGATGCAAGTACACTAAAACCACATTGAGGTATCGCACCAAGTAAACTACCTACTATCGGACCAAATTTAGTATTAGTAATCTTATCAGTCATTTTTTTTGATAAATTATGTTCAACTAATTCCATTAATAAAAATGCTATAAATAAAAATGGTATTAATTTTAAAGCATCAATTAGTGTATCTTTAATAACATCAATAAACAACTCCATACAATCACTCCAAATGCAAAATATTTGCAATTAACAATATAATACAAATGCAAATAAATTGCAACAAAAAACTATAAGAATATAAATCTTATAGTTATTTCATTTGATTAAGTATACCTACTACTTCCATAAATTCATTTTGTATTAGTTTAAGATCTCTCTTAGTAGTTGCTTCAAATCTTAAAGTTAAATTAGGTCCAGTATTTGATGCTCTAACTAAAGCCCAACTATTTTTCTTAATTACTTTAATACCATCAATAGTTTCATAAGTATATTTATGTAAATCAGCATATTCTTTAACACCAGTTACTACCTTCCATTTCTTTTCATCAGTAGTCTTAACTTTTATTTCTTCGGTATTGTAGTATTTTGGTAACACTTTAACAAGTTCACTTAATTTAGCATTAGTATGTGTTAAATATTCATGGAATCTAAGTCCTGCATAAATACCATCATCATAACCAGGATGTGAATCATGGAAGAAAATATGATTTGAATATCCTCCACCAAAGTTTAAATTTTGTTCATGCACAATTTGTTCTTCACGTGCACTTGAAGGTGTTGTTTCGATATAAGTACCATTATAATATTTAATAGTATCTCTTAATGTATTAGAACATTTAACATCTATTAATATTGGTTTACTATTATCTTCTTTTAAGATAGCTGGTGCCATAACCGCCATCATAATATCGGAATCAACAACATGACCTTTTTCATCAACAATACCAATACGATCAGCATCTCCATCATAAGCAAGCCCAATATCAGCATGTACTTCGACTACTTTCTTACATAAATCAACTAAATTAGCTTTAACATTAGGATCCGGATGATGATTTGGAAATCTAGGATCTGAATCACTATAAATATATGTTACATTAAATGGAAGTTTATCATATATTCTTCTAACAATCGTAGATGCTGTACCATTACCACAATCAATAACAACTTTTAAATGTCTATTACCAGGATTAATCTTATTTTGTACATATTTAACATATGATGCATCAATATCTAAGAAATTAATATGACCTAATACTTTACTAACTCTAGGTTTAAATTTATCAAAATTAATTAAATTATTATATATAACATCAAGCTCTTCATGAGAACAATGTTGATATTCTTTACCAAATAATTTAAATCCATTATAATTAGTCGGATTATGAGATGCTGTTACCATAATACCATAACAATTTGCAAGTTTTCTTGAAGCATAATTAAGCATAGGTGTAGTAACTAAACCAATATAATGTACATTAACACCAGTACTAATCAAACCCTCGATTAAATTCTTAGTTAAATCAGGACCACCAAAGCGATTATCATGACCAACTACTACAGCATTTTCTTTATTTTCTAAAACAAAACTACCAAACACTTTTCCAAGTGCATTAGCAAAATCAGAATTAACTTCATCAGGATAAACACCCCTAATATCAGCTTCTCTTAAAATATTTTTATTAAATTTCATAACAACCTCTTATTCATAATTATTCTTCATCTTTAAATAATGTCTTTGTTTCACTCATTTCACTAGGAATAGCTATATTCATATATTTAAGTATCGTCGGAGCTATCTGAGTAATATTACCATTATTTTTTAATTTAACATGTTTATCTCTAATAATAAAAGGAACTTTATTACTAGTATGACCAAAATCAATACTACCATCTAAATTAAGCATATGTTCTACATTACCATGATCAGATGTTACTATTAATTTATAAAAATTATCATCAACACTTTCAATTATCTTACCTAAATATTCATCTATCTTATTTAGTGAATCTACTACTTTACTTATATCACCTAAATGACCAAATACATCAGGATTTTCAATATTGACTAAGATAAAATCAACATCTCTTTCCATACATTTAATAATTTGTTTAGTAACTTCTTCTAAATTAAGTTCAGGATGATTATATATTTCTTTTTTATCATATGATGGAATAATATAATTATCGCACCATTTAAGTTTCTTATCACTACATCCATTAAAATAATAACCAATATTATTAAATTTATCTATTTCTGCTATTCTAGCTTGTTTTAAATTTAAATCAGATAAATAAGTACCTAAAGACAAGCCATCATTACTCTTATCTATTAAATTAATTAAATTTGGTACATCATCTATAGGTAATAAACTAGCCACTTTTAAATTAGGCATGTTTTTAACTTTAAATTCACTAAAGTCTTTATCACAAAATGTATTTAACATTTGTCTTAATCGATCACTGCGATAATTTAATGATATTACTACATCGCCATCACTAATCATACTTTTATCATCTAATATAATTGGAGGTAATTTTTCATCATAAACATCTCTTGAATAACACGCATTAATAGCACTCTTATATGACCTAATTAATACACCCTTACCATTAACAAGTAAATCATAATATACTTTAGTTTTCTTATAATCTTCTGCTCTATCCATAGCAAAATCTCTTCCACAAATAGTAGCTATTTTACCAAGACCTACTTCTTTCATCGTATTATCTAAATCTTCTAAATAAGAAACACTGGTATTAGGTTGGGTATCTCTTCCATCAGTTATCGCATGAAAATATAATTTTTTAACTCCCATATTTTTTAAATGAGATATAAATGTTTTCATATAACCAATATCAGAATAAACTTTACCATCACTTACTAAACCAATTAAATGTAATACTCCACCACTTCTTTTTAAATAATCAAGTAGTTCAAGTAATCTTTCATTTTTTTCAATTAATGTACTACATAATACTTCATTACATAAAGTTAAGTCTTGTTTAACATATTTACCAGCACCAATAAGTAAGTGAGATGCTTCACAATCAATTGTTTTATCCTCAGGTAATCCTAAAGCTTCACCAGTTGTATCTAAATATGTATGAGGATATAAATCAATTAACTCATTATAATTATCCATATTAGCCATCTTAATAGCGTTTCCTTTTTCTTCACTACTTTCACCAAATCCATCTAAGATAATCATAAGAATTTTATTCATATTAAATCACCTGTACTATATTCTACCACAAAATAAACTTAGCATTGTACCCTTGAAAAATATAACTTAGATACACTAGAAGTAACTAATGTAGTATTTTTTTCTCTATCGACACTTTTTGTAGTAGTATTACTAGAATTATAAGTAGAACCCATACTGCCAGCTGGTGCATCTGCATCACACTTATAAACAATACCATTATAAATAACTTTATCACCCTTATGATATACTTTATTTGCATCATATTCTTCAGCATAATAAGCTTCAACATCAAGTGATGATTTACAATAACATAAACGAATGACACCTAAAAGCTTTGAACTATCTACTGGACTTAAAACAGCACTATCACCAGTAACTTCTGATTCAACATAACCCAAGTCAATTAAATCTTTAATAGTTAATTCATTACCATCACTATTTGTATAACAAGTATTAGTAGTTCCATCACTATTATAAGTAGTTTTATCTTTTATCTCATCCTTAATATTACTAGCATACTTCTTACCAGCAACTTCAATAGTACTAATCTTATTATATAAAGTATTTCTTCTTACATCCTTAAACATATATAATATCCCAGGCATTAAAATAACTAAAACAATTGCAATAATAACCATTGCTGAAAGTAATTCGACTAATGTAAAACCCTTATTTTTATTCATATATAATCACCTATTATTATTAAATATACCATATATTAAAATAAATTAAAATATACAAAAAAGGATTGTATTTAATACAACCCTTATTTAATATTAACAGTAATTTCTGTCTTAGCAGCTTGTACAGTTACTCTAACATCATCAATTGTTACAGTTACTGGAACTGTCTGACTACCTGCTTTTAATCCAGATAAATCAACATATGCATTTATTTGATCAGCCGTAATATTTTCAATTACTGAATCAACGCCTTTAACTATAACATCAACGACTTTATCTTGATCACTTGCTGCACTTACTGATAAGTTACTACCTAGTCCTGTAGCTTGTACAACAACACCAGATATTGTCTTTTGACTTTCAGTACCAACAGTAACATTAACATTAGTCTTAGATGAACTTAGATAACGAACACCACTTGGTTTAGTTAATTCAACAGAGAATGACTTATCACTTGATAAATTAGTAACATCTACTAATGCTTCGATACTATCAAGTGCATCAACTGTAGCTTTATCACCATAAACATCAACAGTTGAAACCGAAGAAGTAAGACTTGCAATAGCTTTACCTGAAGCCATTGTACCCGTGGTATTAACTTTTACTGGTAAAGTTCTATGATATGAATCAATTGTAACATCAGCCTTAACACTAGTTGGAACAATTTCAATATTATCAAGTTTATTACCATTAGCATCATATGCAACTAAAGTAACATCTTCAAGAGTTTGCGTACCAGACTCAGTTAATGTAATCTTAGATGCATCAACTAAAGCTTTAACACTAGCTACTTTATCAAGATTTTCTTGAGAAGACTTACAAATAACTTCTGATGTATCTAGTTTAACATTACTAATAGATAAAGTATTACTTAACTTATCAACATTCATTAAATCATATGATAGTGAGAATACTTCAGATACTTTTTCACTTATCTTAACTGTAACTTTACTAGGATCTAGTTTATAACTAACAGAATCAATCGAATGATTATATTTTAAATCAACTTTATATGTACCAGGACCATAACCTGATAAATCTAGAGTAACATCATTATTATCAAGTTGTGTTGCAAGATAAATACTAGATTTAGAACCAATTAATGTAATATCAACAGTATCAGGAACACCCTCAACTATATAAGCTTCTTGATTATATATTACATTAACTTTTTGTCCAGATAATACTTCAGCTTCTCTTTCAGTTAAATTTATAACATTAGAATCAACTAATAAAAAGGCAACTATTGCACATAATAATGATAAATAAATTAATACATTAGGTCTATTTAACCATGTTTCTAACTTAGATGAATTACCTTTAAATAGTCCTCTAATCCAATAAACAAGTTTACTTATTGGTGTAATTAATATAACATCTAATATCTTATACAAGAATTTAAATGGAGCTAATAATATCTTAATCATCGTCACCATCTCCATTCAATGAACCCATATTAGAATCTCCTCCATAGAAGACTTCTGTCTTAGGTTTTAACTCTTCTAATAACATAGTCTTAAATTCTTCAAGAGTTAAATTATAATGTAAATAATTATCACAAGCTATAGATATCTTACCTGTTTCTTCAGATACAACTAAAGCAATAGCATCAGTTTCCTCAGCAACACCTAAAGCCGCTCTATGTCTTGTTCCTAACTTTTTATTAACATTTGGATTCATACTAGTCTTAAATACTGCACCAGCACAAGTAATCTTATCCCCTTGAATAATTACACCACCATCATGACATGGATTTGGTGGTAAAAACAAAGCCTCAAGTAACTGACTAGTAATATCAGCATATATTTTAATAGCTGGTTGTATATACTCTCGTAAGCTCATATTACGTTCAATAACAATTAAAGCACCAATTTTTTTCTTTCTTAAATGATCAACTGCAGTAACAAGTTCAAAAACAACTTTTTCTCTTTCATCAACAGTTAATACTTTATGTCTTCCAAGTAATTGAGTTCTACCTACTTGTTCAAGTATATTTCTAATTTCTGGTTGAAATATAACAATTAATGCTATAGGTCCCCAAGAAATAACATACTCAAGTAATACTCCTACTGTATATAAATTTAATAAATTACTTAATATTTTTATTAAAACAATAATTATAATTCCTTTAAATATTAAAACCATTTTTACATTATTCTTAATATTCTTAAAAATAATATAAAACATAGCCCATACAATACATATATCTATAATCTTTGTAACAATGTTCCAAACACTTGTTAAAGTCATATATTCACTTCCCTGTTTCCTAATTATAACAAAAAATAACTAAATAATATTAAAAATATTAATTAGTTTTTCTTATTTACATTATTTTCTTGTACAGGAACAGCAGCTGCTACATTAGATATATATGGTTGAGCTTCTAAAGTATCACTTGCTTCTTTTTCATGAATTATTTCATCACGATATTCATCATATTTATGTCTATCAACAATATAACCAAATAAACCTAATAATAATACAATTGCAATAATAATAAACACTAACCAATTATTAATTATAAATGAAAGTATATCCATAACATTCACTCCTTAATTCTATAATAATTATACAAGTTTAAAATTACTATTTCAATTATATTAACTAAATAAATAAACGAATTAACAATTAATTGAACAAATAACTCTATAATGATATAATCAAATTAATTAGGAGAGAAACAATTATGGATAAAAAATTGATAAAAATAATTGGTATTGTTATTGGTGCATTTATACTTTTATTAATAATACTAATGCTTCTTGTATCATGTGGAAATCATAAAACAAATTATAGTAAAGTAGAAGCAAATATGATAGAAGCTGCTACTAAATATTTTAAAGCTAATCAAAAAGAACTTCCAAGTGAAGATGGTAGTAGTAAAGATGTAAAATTAAGTAAGTTAGTATCTGATGGTTATATAAAAGATCCTAATAGTTCTAATAATAGTAACAATGGAACAACATGTGATGGATATGTAACTGTTACTAATAATAATGGATATTATTTATTTAGTCCTAAACTTACATGTGGTAAAGATTATTCAACTGTATTTTTAAAAGATAAAATAATAAGTGATAATAATAATGGTGTTGAATCTGGTTTTGGTTTATATCAAACAGATAATAATCAATACATATTCAAAGGTGATACAGTTAATAATTATGTAACTATGAATGATAAAAATTATCGTATATTAAGAATTAATGAAGATGGTACAATAAGATTAATGAGTATAGATAAATCAAATACACAGTATGCATGGGATGATAGATATAATAGCGATGTTTCATCTAGTGTTGGTATTAATGATTATTATCGTAACGATATAAATTCACGTATTAAAGATACACTTGAATCTATATATACAAGCAGTTATACAGATAAAGAAAAAGCTTATATTACTACACAAACACTATGTGTTGGTAAAAGAAGTGAAGAAGATATTACTAAAGATGGTTCAACTGAATGCTCTGTTCAACTTGATAATCAAGAGTTAGGTTTAATTACTCCTTATGAATATATGCAAGCAAGTCTAGATAATGGTTGTACTGAAACAACTGCTACATCTTGTGGTAACTATAATTGGTTATATGACTTTAATTCATCATGGACATTAACTGGTGATACAGAAAGATCTGATAGAGTTTATGTATTAAATAAAACTCTTCGTAAAACTCAATGTATTACACCACAAAGAGTATACCCAGTATTTAACTTAACAGATAAAGCAATATATGTGAGTGGAACTGGTACAGAAACAGACCCATATGTATTTAAATAATCTAGTTTATACTAGATTTTTTTATATAAAAAATGTAGGTATTAAACCTACATTAATTATTCCATTTAGCTGTCAATACAATATTATTTGTTAATTTAGAAGTATCAGTTATTCTCATATTATGATAATACCATCCAACAAACGTATAACCATTTCTAGTTGGTACAGGTAAGCTAACTTTACTACCTTTATTAATACTAATACTATTTATTGTATTACCACCATTACTATTAAAACTAATAGTTATATTATTATTAATCTTAGTAGTTGTAACTAACTTAGTAGTAGTTTTCTTGGTAGTAGTTGTTGTACTAGTTGCTTTAGTAGTTTTACTAATAGTTGTTTTCTTTGTTGTCTTCTTTGCTATCTTCTTAGTAGTTGTATTAGTTTTCTTTGTTGTAGTAGCCTCTTTAGTATTAGTAGTTGTAGCTACTGTAGTTGCATCACTTGTTGTACTAGTAGTTTCTGGACTAACAGATTCAGTAGTAGTTGTTGATTCATTAGTTTCTTCTTGTAACGTATCTTTATTTAAATAAATAATTTTATTATCACTTGTTCCGTCACATGATAAATAACTTTCAAGTCTATATTCATTATCTAAATTATAAATAGATATGTAAGAAGCATTTAAATCACAAGAATTACCATTAGAATCATTAACTGTAATATCCATACCATTATCACTTAAAGTTTGTAAACTATCTTTCTTATAATCACCAACATTTTCAGGAAGATTATTTAAATAATAAGTCTTATTAATATTAGCAATATTATCTAGATTACTCTGGAATATACTATCTTTATTCTTATTATTGTTATTACTAATAACTAAACTAATTAATTTCATAACTAATAATAATATTAAAAAGAATATAATAACTCTAACTATTATTTTTACATAGTTAATATGATTATCATCTTGATACATTTATACACCACCCATCAATAATACTTATTTATTATACACATACCTATTTATTTTTCAATCTCTAAAGTCATAAATTTACCACTAAGTTCATCAGTAACACTAACATTATAATTATTATTAATCCATATCTTAACGCTATATTCATGATTACTATAAGAATCTATTTGATTACTATCTAAATAAAAATAATAATAATTATCATCTTCACTATATTTAGTATTATCAAGTTTATATATATTATCATCTAACATAATTCTAATAGATTTATATGTTACACTAGATGATTTATCATAAGCATATACTAAATAATATTTTTTATCTTTATTACTAGGATTTCTTAATATTAAATTACTACTATCTATCTTATTACTATTATTATCACTCATAATATATAAATTATGTATACCATCAAAATATACAGATATATCTATATCATTATAACTACTTGCAATAGTATAACCTTCTTGCATACTTGAATTAGACCATACAAATAAAGAAAAAATAAGTACAAAAATAGTTATAAACAAACTAAACCAAATCTTCTTAACATCAACCATATATATCCCCTTTTTCTTAGGAATATATTCTAACACTACATGTATTTTCAGTCAAAAAAATAGTATAAACATATACTATTTCATTTTATTATTAATATAATCAATAATTATCTTAACAACATTATCATTACCTATAGATGCATCTATACATAAATCATAATTCTTTTTATCTCCCCATTTTTGATTAGTAACAAGTTCATAATATTTAGATCTGGATTTATCAGATTTCTGCATATTACTAATAGCTGATTTTCTACTATCATGATAATTATGCATAATATTTTTAATACGATAATCATCACTTGCATATATAAATATACTAATTAGATTCCTATTATCTTTTAATATATAATCAGATGCTCTACCTACGATAACACATGAATTATTTAAAGCTATATCTTTAATAACATTAGTAGTATTAATAATACTATCTTTAGATACATCTAATGATAAGAAATTATCATACATATCTATATCATTAGATACTAAATTATTCTTAATCGCATATTCTTTTATTTCTTCTTTATCATAAAATTTAATATTAAGTTTATTAGCTACTAACTTACCTATTTCTTTACCATTAGTACCATGTTCTCTTGATATAGATATAATTAAATTATTATATGTATTTTTATTTTTAATAGTACTTATAGATTCTTTATAAGATTTCTTATATAGATAATAAGCTATTATAGATGTTAATATTTCACTTATTGGAAAAGTAAACCACACTAAATTTGTTACATTATCAGATAAAGTAAATAAGTATGCAATTGGAAATACAAATATTACTAATCTAAATAAAGATATTAATAATGGTCTTAATGCATATCTTAGTGCTTGTAATACACCTTGAATACTTACACTTAATCCCATAAATATATAACCAATAGATGATATTCTAATAGCTTTAGTACATACATCAATTATTTCAGTAGATGAACCACCTGATAAACCAAATAATCTTGCTAAATTAGGTGCAAATATTTCAAAGATAATAGTTATTATTAATGTAACTATTAAAGTATCTTTAATACCATATTTAATAGTATCATCAATTCTTTTTCTATCTTTCATACCATAATTAAAAGATAATATAGATATAATAGCATTAGATAAACCAAAAGCACTAAATAAAGCTATTTGTTGTATTTTATAATATATACCAAATGAACCAACTAAGATAGATGAGTTAGCATTAGCATTACCTAAGATTAAGTTCATACCAGCCATCATAACTGAAAGTAAAGCTTGCATTAAAAAAGCAGATAAACCTATTTGATATATTTCTTTTATAATTTCTTTATCAGGTTTAATATCACTTAAACTATGTTTAATTTCACTATTTTTTGTATAATGAAATATCATTCCTAATATTAATGATGCAAACTGACCAATAATTGTTGCCCATGCTGCACCTGAAACACCCATATTTAATGGATAAATAAAAATATAATCAAGTAAAACATTTAAAAGTGCACCAGTTATCTGAGCAATTGTCGAATAATTAGTCTTACCTGTTGCTTGTAAAAATCTTTCATAAACAGTATAAGCAATAGAACCAAAAGAAAATATTGTAACTATCTTTAAATAACTAGTACCATATTCGATAACTTTACTATCTGATACAAATAATTTAATAAATGGTTCTGCTAAGAATATACCAAATAAGAAAAATATCAAAAAGATAACAATACTTAAAAATATACCATTACCAGCTACTTTATTAACTTTCCCTTTATTACCTTCACCTAAGTTTTTAGATAAAAGTGAATTAATACCAATACCAGTACCTACACCTAATGCTATCATTAATATTTGTATTGGAAAAGCTATAGTTAATGCTTGATTAGCAATAATACCATCACTCCCAATATTAGTTACAAATATACTATCTATAACATTATATAATGCTTGTAATACCATTGATATTACCATAGGAAGACCCATTTCCCAAATTAACTTATTAAGTGGTTTAACACCCATTTTATTCTCTTTCATAAACACTCTCCTTTATGTATAAGCAAATAAAAAGACGCAAATCCAAGTTGGACTTACGCCTTTTATAGCTACACACTAAAAAGAATTTTAGCACTTAAA
>OMVK01000013.1 GCA_900314465.1 uncultured bacterium
AAGATTTAAGTTTATATATAACTATTATTAATAGTTTTATATTATCATTACTTATATATTTAGTATTAATATTAAATATAAATTATCTTTTAAAAATATTATTAGGTATAATAATAACAATTGGTTTAATATTAATTCAATATAATGTACTTGGATATGTATTACAAAAGAAAGGGTATTAATATGGAAATTAATGAAATAAGTAAAATAGAGAAAAAATGGCAAGATTATTGGGATAAACATGAAACTTTTAAAGCAGTAACTGGAGAAGATAAGAAACCTTATTATATATTAGTTGAATTTCCTTATCCATCTGGTGCTGGATTACATGTTGGTCATGTTAGAAGTTATACAAGTCAAGATGTCAAAGCTAGAATGATGAGAATGCAAGGGTATAATGTCTTATTTCCAATGGGATTTGATGCTTTTGGTGCACCAGCTGAAGAATATGCAATCAAGACCCATCAACATCCAAAAAATGTAGTTAAACAAAATATAAAAACATTTACTAATCAATTAAAAGAATGTGGTTTTTCATTTGATTGGTCTAGAACATTTTCAACAACAGACCCTGAATATTATAAATGGACTCAATGGCAATTCATTCAATTTTATAAACATGGAATGGCTTATAAAGCAGATACTAAAGTAAATTGGTGTCCACATTGTAAGATGGTTTTATCAAATGAAGATGCTGCCGGTGGTGTTTGTTCAATATGTCATACACAAGTAGAACAAAGAGAAAAATCACAATGGATGCTTAAAATGAGTGCTTATGCTGAAAGTTTACTAGATGGACTTAAAGATACCAACTTTGAAGAAAAAGTAAAACTTGGACAAATAAATTGGATTGGTAAATCACATGGTGTAGAAATGGATGTTAATATCGATGGTGGAGGTAAGTTTTCTATATTTACAACATGTATTGAAACAGTATATGGAATTACTTTCTTTGTTATCGCACCAGATGGTAAATTAATTCAAGAATTAATGCCAAGAGTTAAAAATAAAAGAGAAGTAAAAGAATATATCAAAGAAACAGCACTTAAATCTGCACTTGATCGAACAGATTTAAATAAAGGTAAAACAGGTGTTGAAGTTAAAGGTATCAAAGCTATTAATCCAATTAATGGTGAAAAAGTACCAATTTATTTAGGTGACTTTGTCTTAGGTGATTATGGAACAGGTGCTGTTATGGCAGTTCCAGCTCATGATGAAAGAGATTACGAATATGCAAAAGCCCATAATTTAGAAATAAAAGAAGTTATCTCAGGTGGAGATATATCTACTAAAGCATTTGAAAAATATGATTATTTAAATAAAGGTTGTAAATTAGTTAATTCAGAAGAATTTACTGGTATGACTGTTGAAGAAGCTAAGATTGCAATAACTAAGAAATTAGTTGATGAAGGTATAGCTCGTGAAGTAAATAATTATAAAATGAGAGATTGGGTATTTGGTCGTCAAAGATTCTGGGGTGAACCAATTCCAATGATTTATTGTAATGATTGTGGTTGGGTTCCAGTACCTGATAAAGATTTACCTGTAGTACTTCCTGATGTAACTGAATATGAACCAACTGATACCGGTGAATCTCCACTTGCTAAGATTGATTCATTTGTTAAATGTAAATGTCCTAAATGCGGTAAGGATGCTAGAAGAGAAACAGATACTATGCCTCAATGGGCTGGATCTAGTTGGTATTTCTTAAGATATATGGATCCACATAATGATTCAAAGTTTGCTTCAATGGATGCCATGAAATACTGGAGACAAGTAGATTATTATGATGGTGGCAATGAACATACAGCAAGACACTTATTATATGCAAGATTCTGGGTACAAATGCTTTATGATTATGGCCTAGTACCTAAGAAAGAAATGATTTGGACTCGTGTTAACCATGGAATGATTTTAGGTTCTAATGGCGAAAAGATGAGTAAATCAAAAGGTAATGTTATTAATCCTGATGATATCGTTTCTGAATATGGTGCTGATACATTACGTACCTATGAAATGTTCATGGGTGATTATACTCAAGATGCACCATGGAGTACTGAATCACTTAAAGGTTGCAAACGTTTCTTAGATAGAATCGAAAGGCTTGAAGGCAGTTTAAATACAAATACTGGTTATCATAATGAAGTATTAATAAATTCAACAATTAAAAAAGTAACTGATGATATTAATACTAATAAATTTAATACTGCTATTGCAGCATTAATGACTATGTTAAATGAATTTGAAAAATATGAAGATGGTATTACTAAAGATGAATATCATATAATTCTTACATTATTAAATCCATTTGCACCACATATTACCGAAGAATTAAATGAAAGAAATAAACTAGGTAAACCAATATGTGAAAGTGTATGGCCTACATATGATGAAAATAAATTAACAAGTGATACTAAAACTATTGCTGTTCAAGTAAATGGTAAATTAAGAGGAACTATTGATATATCAGTTAATGATTCTGAAGATACCATCAAAGAAAAAGCCTTTAATAATGAAAATGTAAGTAAATTTACTAAAGATAAAGAAATAGTAAAAGTAATAATTATTAAAGGTAAAATAGTAAATATTGTTGTTAAATAATAAGAAGCTCTATTTATATAGAGTTTTTTATATATGTTTACATATTTACATTTATTATTTATTTATAAGATAAATTATTATTATATAATTATGTTAAGAGGTGTTTATATGCGTGTGGTAATTACTGCTGGGGGAACAGGTGGACATATATATCCTGCACTTGCTATTATTAATGAAATAAAAGAACAAGAACCTGATTCAGATATTTTATATATAGGTACTCATAATCGTATGGAAAAAGATATAATACCTAAATATGGTATTAAATATCTTCCAATTGAAATATATGGATTTAATAAGACTAAATCAGGTATTAAAAATGATATAAAAGATCTATATTTAATACCTAAAGCTTATAAGAAATGTTTAAATATTTTAAAAGAATTTAAACCAGATATTGTTATTGGTGTTGGTGGTTATGTTACATATCCAGTTATTAAAGCTGCACATCAATTACATATTAAAACATTTATTCATGAACAAAATAGTATACCAGGTAAAGCTAATAGAGCACTTAGTAAATATGCTTCCCTAGTAGGTGTATCTATTGATGGATCAGAAAAATATTTTAAAGATACTAAATGTGTTTTAACAGGTAATCCAGCAGGATCTAATGCACTTAAAGTACCAAAGATAAGTAAGACTAAATATGGCTTACATGAAGATAAAAAGGGTATACTTATTTTTAATGGTTCTCTTGGTTCTAAGACAGTAAATGATAAAATGATAGATTATTTAAAATCTATTGGTAATGAAGAATATGAAGTCTTATATATAACAGGTAAAAGTGGATATGCTGATTTTAAGAAAAATAATTTTCCTGATAATGTTTTCATCACTGATTATGTAGAATCACTACCTGGTCTTATGAAAGATATGGACTTAATTATCTCACGTGCCGGTGCTTCATCAATTGCAGAAATAACAACATTAGGTATACCATGTATCTTAATACCTTCACCATATGTTGCAAATAATCATCAATACTATAATGCTCTTGCTATCAAAGAACATAAAGCAGGAGAAATGATTGAAGAAAAAGATTTAAATAAGGATACTCTTATAACCACAATTCATAGTATATTAGATAATACTGATAAATATTTAGAATATAAAGAAAACTTAATAAAATTATCTAATCCAAAGAGTGCTAATACCATATATAAAGAAATAAAAAAATTAATATCTTAATAGAAAAGAAGTGAATTGTATGAAAAAGTCTAAAACTAAAAAAAATAATAAATCTAAATATGACTTTGATAATAATTCATCTAAAACTAAAGTAAAAGTAAGAAAAGTATTAAATATACCAAGAACTATTGTATTTATATTATTTATATATATATTAGTAACATCAGCTATATATATTTATAAAGAACCAGTACATCACTATGAAATAACAGGTAATAATTATTATTCTGATATATATATAATAAGATTATTAGGTCTTGAAAATTATCCATCTTTTGTATCTATTAATACTTTTAATCTAGAAAATGAATTAAAATCTATTCCTTTAATTAAAGATGCTAAAGTATCTTATGGACTCAATTTTACTTTAAAAATTAATATAACAGAAAATGAACCGATGTTTTTATATAAGACAAATAATGAAATAGCTTTATCTGATGGAACACTTATTAGTAATGATGGTACTATTAGTAATATACCTGTACTTTTGAATCAAACACCAAGCGATGAATTAACAGACTTAGCTAAAAATTTACAAAAAGTAGATAAAGGAGTATATTACTTAATTAGTGAAATTATTTATAGCCCTAGTTATAATAGTTCAGGTGAATTAATTGATGATAAGAGATTCTTACTTTCTATGAGTGATCAAAATCAAGTATATATTAGTACAAGTACTGTTGAAAATTTGAATTTATATCTAAGTATTATTGCAAATGATAAAATAACTTCTAGTGGTACTTTATTCTTAGATGGAGATTCAGATAATCATACATTTAAAGCACATAGCACTACTAATACTACAAGTACAGAAGTAACAAGTCAAATGATACCTGAAACTACCACTACTAAGGTAGAATAGGTGATATTATGGAAAAAATAAAACAAATAGATAAAATAAATTATGATAAATTAATGCAAGAAGAAATAAGTACTTTTAATGGTACTAAAAAGACTATTTTACTTCATTCCTGTTGTGGACCATGTTCAAGTGCCTGTATCGAAAGACTAAAAGATAATTTTGATATAACAGTAATTTATTACAATCCTAATATTGAACCATTAGATGAATATATACATAGAAAGAATGTACAAATAGATTTATTAAATAAATTACATATTAAATATATAGATGCTGATTATGATAATGATCACTTTCATGAATTGACTGAATCTTTAAGAAATGAACCTGAAGGTGGTAAAAGATGTTTAGTTTGTTATAGTATGAGACTTAAATATACAGCACAAAAAGCAAAAGAAAATAATTTTGATTATTTTTCCACAACACTAACTATATCTCCACATAAGAATAGTGATATAATAAATAAAATAGGTAAAGAGATAGGTGATAATATAGGAGTTAAATATCTATATTCTGATTTTAAAAAGAGAAATGGATATTTACGTAGTATTGAACTATCTAAAGAATATAATTTATATAGACAGAATTATTGTGGATGTTTATATAATAAGGAGATAAAAAAATGAAGAATAAAAATGGGTTTACATTACCAGAAATATTAGCAGTTGTTACAATTATTGGAGTTATTTTATTAATATTTATACCTTCATATTTAAATGTATTAAATACAGCTAAGAAAGAAATATCTAAGCAAGAACAAAAGATGTTTATTGATAGTGGTAATACATATGCTACTGCTTTAAAAAATAATACTGATTCTTATACAGATAGTTCAAATAATACTTATGAAAATTATGCTTTTGTTGAATATTTAAATAGTATTGCTAAGAGAAACCAAGATGGTTCATTAACTGCAACAATTCCGGTAACTGCTGAAAAATTAGTTAAAAAAGGTTATTATGGCGATAACTGTGATTATAGTGATGCTAGTAAATCAGGTAATTGCAAAGTTAATAAAGAATGTACTTTAAATATTGAATTTGAAGTTAATAAAGTTCAACCAAGTGAGTCATGTGATCCAAGTGTTGATAATTGTATTACTTATTATGAATTAGGTAATTATTCAACAACAATTAAAGATGAATCTAAATGTACAATGAAATAAGATAAATAAAAAGTGAAAATGTGTTATAGCATCTTCACTTTTTTATACAATATTATTATTTTCTTTGGCTATTATTATTTTGATTTTCAAATTCATCTCTATACCAACCAAGTGCATCATATATTTCTTTTCTTCTTTCTTTTGGTGTAAGATGTTTAACTGTTGTACCCGGTTGTTGTTTCATATTAGATATTCTATAAAAACTATTAAGTAGTGCCTTTTTTCCTTCAGGAGTTTGAGAATAAATAACACTATGATGACCATTATCATCATCACAATAACATGTTAATTCTCCTGATTTATAGTCATAACTAACTTTAATATCATCTTTAAAAGTTATTCTATTATTATATTTAGATAATAATAATCCATTTCTTAATAATAAAGAAGTTATTATACATTTTAGTTTATCCATAGCTGTTTCAGCTTCTTCACCAGGTATACTTTTATTTTTATTTGTAATTCCATATAAATAACAAAAAATTTTTTTAGCTTCAATCATAGCTTCGGCAAATTTTACACCATAAGATTCTCCTGGAGTTTCTGGTGCAATATAAACTTTTGGTATATTTGATGTATAAATCCAAGGTAGTGGTCTTTCTGATCCAATAAATAATTCAGGATGTTCTTTGAATACTTTTTGAAACACTTTTTCAACATTTTGGTGATGTTCATGATCTGAATATAAAATTATTCTATCGCAAGCATACATTTTTTGTCTAGTTGATATTTAAATTCTACTGGTATATTTTGCGAAACAAATTCTTTGGTTAATAACCTGACAATTTCATGTAAGTTAGATGGATTAGGTGCAAAATAGTATCTAAAATAAATTTTACCAAATTCATATTCATTAATAAAAATCCATCTATAATAATCACCTTGACAATTTGTTCTAAGATTTGACCATGCTTTTTCTTCTATACTAAATAAATAATTTTCTAAAGCACTTTCTTTATAAGATAAATTTTTAATAGGATATTTAGTTTGATAATTTTTATGATATATTTCTCTTTCATCATCACTTCTTGTAATATTTAAACAACTATATGCAAGTTTTTCAATTATATCATCATCAACTTTTCGTATTACTTGTTTAAGCATAATATTTGTTTCTTCATTATTTGTCTTTAAAAATTTCATAATTTACCCCCCCTTAATAAAATTAATTTAGAAATATTATAAGAGATAAAATGAACACATGCAAATTAAATAATAAAATTATTTAAGAAAAACTAAGCATAAATATTCATTTATTTTATAAATAAAATGTAATATAATAATAATGTTTTATTTTAATAAGAAGGTTATCATATGAAATATAATAAA
>OMVK01000086.1 GCA_900314465.1 uncultured bacterium
TAATAAATATAAATTAAGATCTTTAGAAATATTATAATATATATTACTTATATTACTATTATTATTTAATATATTAAGATAATCTATAAATATATATAAAAGAAGATATTTATTATCTCTATATACTAACATAATATTATATAATCTATTAAGTTTAAAATCATTAGTAATATTATAAGTAGATATCTTATCTTCAAGTAATGCTGCGTCATAAGCTTTATCTAAACTAATAACTGGATATTTATTAGTTATATCATGTGATACTTGTTCAATACGCTCACTTTCAAGTAAATTACCATTATAAAGATATTCCATAAGCTACCTACTTTCTCTTTTAAATGTATTAGTAAATATATTATTAACCATATTAGAATCAGTATTAATAGTTTTACTATTACCAATAATTAATTCTTTTAAAATACTATTTCTAATACTATAAACTACTGTTTGTAATGCTCTTGCACCTATATGTAATTCATAAGCATTTTTTGCAATTGTATGATATACATCATCACTAAAATTAAGTTCTTTATTATATCTTTTAGCAAGTTTAACAAGACTATCTAAAGGACTTATACTAGACTCTCTTAAAATACGTTCTAAATCATCTATACTATACTCTTTTGTATGTAAATAAACATTAATACGACCAACAAGTTCTCTTTCCATACCCATATCAATCAAATCACTTGGTTTAATATCATAATCTTGATTAGAACTTTCGTGAGTTTCACTACTAAAACCAAAACTTTTATTTTGTTTAGTCTTTTCTTCTCTTAAATTAGTAAGTGCACCAAGACAGACAAAAGTAAGTTTAGATGTATCAAAATCTATTTTTTGAGGGAATAATTTATCATCAGAAACATCAATTGTATATTTTCCCCCACCCATAAAATCAAGTAACTGTTGTTGAATAGCTCTTTTCATAATTAAATCATTTACTTCACTAGATGCTAACTTATCAAACTCATCTAAAACGACAATCCCTTTCTCAGCTTTATCTAAATCGCCATCAGCTTTATCAAATAACTCTTTTAATATATCTGTAAGATTACCACCAACATAACCAGTAGCAGAATAATCAGTAACAGTACTTCTTGAAAAAGGAATATCAAGCTTATCCGTTATTTCTTTAGTAATCGCTGTTTTACCTGTGCCTGTTGGTCCATCAAGAAAAATAACTGAACGAACATCACTAGGTATATCACTCATACCTGATAACACTTGATTATTAACAATATTATAAAAAAGACTATCAACAACTTCTTCTTGCCCAATAAACTTATGTTTAATATCACTTAAATTACTATTTAATCTATTAGTATCTAAATTATCAATACTTGTATTATCTATCTTACTACTAGTATTTTTATTATTATTTATTTTAATAATATTATTTTTATTAATATTTCTATTAAAAGAATATATTTCACTTTCAAAATCATCATCTTCATCAAGTGTATCATTTATATATGATTCTAACTTATCAAAGAAATCATAACCAAGCAAAGAATCATTATCTCTAATAACATTCTTATCTTGTAAAAAATCATCAATATCAAAAAAAGTAGAAATTTTCTGATCACTTAAAATATAAAAAATAAATTCAGGAGTAATTTCATTTATTTTTTGATTCATATTATTACTACGTTGTAAATAAAAATTAATAAGACCTGATAAATATGATTTAAAATTATTATCATAATAATCTTTATAATCTTGATTAATAGGCTTTATATCATTAATATTAACATCAATAGAATTAAGTAAACTATCTAAATTAATATCATAACCAGATAAAATATCTTTTAAATCTCCATCACAAATAAAAGCAGCAATAATAATAGATAATAGCTTTTTATCATCAGTTGTTAAACTTTTAACAGCTATTTTTCTATCAGTAAAACCATTAAAGGTAATATTTTTATTTAAAATAAGATTATATATATCCATAACTTTATTTAAATAAGTTTTAGTATAATTACTAAAAGAATCATAATCATAATTTATATTATTATTCATGAATATCACCTAATTAATTATATAATATATATTTATTAAATAAAATAATGAAGATACTATTAAATATCTTCATTAGTAATAACTTTTAAAATATTATTATAAGTTATATCTTTAAAATAATCTTCATTAGTAATATGTAATATTTTCTTTTTAATTTTACCAAAATTATCATAGAAACTACTATTTTCTCTATGTATATCACTACCTAAAAAACTTACATACTTATGTTTTAATAAATACTTAATTGTTTTCTTGGCATGATGTCCATATCTACCTGTAATACTCTGATAATTACATTGAAGTAATACTCCCATGTCTAAATACTTAATAATATTATCAGGATTACTTTGGATAAAAGTATATCTCTCGGGGTGAACAAGAATAACTTTATAACCAGCTTTAATTAACTTATAAACATATTTATCTAAATCAACTATTTCTTGGACAAATGGTACCTCAATTAAGATATATTTACTATTATTTAATGAAGATATCTTATTATCTTTAATATATTTATCTATATCATCAAATATAAATATTTCATTACCTAAATATAAATTAATATCAAAATCAAGTTTACTTTTAATAATATTTAATAGTTCTATCTTTTTCTTATTATCTGCTTGATAACTAGTACCATCAATATAATGTGGAGTAATAATAATATCATTAAAACCTAAATCTTTCATTTTTTTAATCATATTAATACTCTCATTAATATCTCTAGAACCATCATCTATACCATATAAAATATGACTATGAATATCGATAAAATTATTATTCATAATATTTACTATAATAATCGTTATTAGAAGAAGGGACTCTATTAACGACTACTCCTGCAATATTAGCATCTACGTTTTCCAAGCTTTTCTTAGCATTTTCAAGTACATCACTAGGTGTATGACCAATTGAACATACAATGATTGTTTTATCCATCTTACGAGCAAGAATAAGTGCATCTGGTAAACCAATAACTGGACAACAATCAAATATAATATAATCATATTTTAATTTAAATAGTGCAATAAGTTTAACTGCATTTGGTGATTCAAGTAATTCTGATGGATTAGGTACAGCACTACCTCTAGGTAAGAATGATAAATTATCAATTTTTGTTTGTACAATATATTCATCTTTAATAGTTTTATAGCTTTCAAGTGCATCTTCATCAACAAGTAAGTTTGTAAGACCATTAGCACCACTTGGTACATTAAATAATAAATGTAATCTGCCTTTTCTAATATCAGCATCAATAAGTAATACTTTCTTACCAGCCTGAGCAAAAGCAATAGCAGTATTTGCAGCAACAAATGATTTACCCTCGCCACCAATTGAACTAGTAAATAAAATAGTCTTAAACTTCTTAGTTGTATTCATAAATTCAAGATTAGTTCTAATAGTTCTTATATTTTCACTTATACTTGATTTAGGTTTATTATAAATAACTAATTCATCATTCATTTTCTCTTACCTCTTTTCTCTTCAGGTATTCTACCTAAAATAGGTAATTGTAATTTCATTTCTACTTCTTCCGGTGTCTTAATCGTAGTATCAAAAGTATATAAAATAAATACATAAGCAAAACCAAGTAATAAACCAACCAAAGCACAAATTGTAAGTGTCTTAATAAAGTTAATATTATATGGTGTATCAGCCTTAACAGCATTATCAAGTACTCTAACATTATCCATATTATAAATATCTTTAATTCTACTAGTAAAAATCTCTGCTATCTTATCAGCAAGTATACGTGCTGTCTCTGCATCTTTATTACTAACAGTAATCGTAATAATTTCTGTATCACTTACTTGACTAACAGACACTTTCTTAGCTAAACTTTCATAATCAATATCTAAGTTTAATTCATCAATAGATTCTTGTAATACACTTCTACTCTTAGCAATTTCACTATAGGTAGAAACTAAGTTATTATTAACATTAACATCAGTATAAGTAATAGATGATGTACCACTTGTAGATAATACTACAGTAGAACTAGATTTATACTCAGGCACTTTAATAAAAGATACATAAATAGCGCCAAATAGCACAATAACTAACGTGAATATAATAATCTTAACTAATTTTGTTTTAAATAAGTTCCATAACTCTTTTAAATCAATTTCTTCCATATAAACCAACAAAACCCCTTTCACGATTAAATAGTATATCATATAAAAAAAAAATAAGCAAATTTATTAAATAATTAAATAAATTATACTTATTTATCTTTGACAAAACTAATGATAATTTACATTTTTTCATTAGATTTGTCAAAACAATTTAATATATATTATCTATGTATACTATTTACTTCATCGATTTCCTGAGTATAACTATTACTATTACTTGTATTCATATTATATTTTTCACTTTGATATCTTTTTTCAAATTCATTAACTATAGCTTTATTATCTGTATAATCAATATTAGAATCATCTTCACTAAAAATAAAATCAGCATCAAGTAATACAAGATCACCTGCATGTAAGACTTTATCTCCCCTTTTATCAGAAAAAGTTAATACATTATCTGATGGACTTAATTCTCTATTCCAGTGTATTATATTGTCACTCTTAAGTCTTCCGACATTTTCACCCTTAATATCAGTCCAAACTAAGCCTAAATCACGCATGTTTTTATATAATTCATATAAATCACTTGTACTAACATTAATATTTGTATCAACACGCTCAGTAACCTCAATAAAACAAGATTCCAAATTATGCTTTAACTCTCTTCTAAGTAATGGTGCAATAATATATGGATTATTTGGAAAATAAGTAGTAGCTCTTTTACCAATCTTTAACACTTTATCACCAATAAACAAAGCTCTTGAATAACCACCTTCACTATAAGTAACACTAGATAACTTAACACCCTCATTACTAATAACATCCCTAATAACTAACTTAATAACACTCTTAATTGTAGGATCACTTAAATGAGAAAACTTCTTAACCCCATTAATCAAATTATCCATAGCTGCATCAGGATGTTCATCAATAAACTTATTAACTTTAATTAAACTATCATTATTATCTATAATAGTATTCTTTAAATCATATATATTATTAATATAACTTAATATAATATCTATATTATCATATAAAATACTCTTATTATTACCCTTATATTCTACAGTAGAATATACAAACTCACACTTATTATCAATAAGATAACAAATAGCATCTCTTTGTCTTTCTTCACATAATTTATTTAATATATCACTATAAAAATTACTATCTAATTTTAAATTAATAAGACAATCTAACATCTTATTATCAAAAAAACTATCTGCATTATTATCTTTACTAAGATAATTATTAATTAAATTAAATAATTCAAATATATTATCTTTATATGGATATTTATATAATCCCTCAATAAACTTATCTTTAAAATTATCTTGTTTACTTAGTATATCTATATAAAGTATTAATATATTACTATTAGATTCACATATAAAAGGTAATATATCATCTAAATGATTAACAATTACTTTAATATATCTATTAAGAAATAACTTATTATTTAAACTATTACTAATAAACTTACTAAGTTCATCATAATGATCACTTTCATAACTTGAAGACTCATTATTAATATAATTATTTCTTATATTATTAGCATCATTAATTAACTTAATTAATTTTCTTTCATACATATTATCACCTATACTAATATAATTAAAATAAGTATGTGTTTTAACATACTTATTAATTAGAATTTATTTAATAATTCTATTAATCTAGTATTCTTATAAATACTTTCTCTACCTATCTTTTCACATTCAAGTAATCCTACATCAACTAATTGATTTAAATAAGAAGATGCAGTTTGTCTAGTAATATTTAAATTTTCTTCAATATAACTAATTTTAGTATATACTTCATAAAATAAAGCATTTAATAATTCATCAGAATATATTTTTGGAAGTTTAGTTTGAAATTCAATTTTAAACGAATTCATTTCCTCCTGAATCATTTTTATTAATCTAATAGTATCTTTTGATGTTTCATCTACACCTTTCAATATATATACTATAAAATCTTCATAATTTTCTTTTTCTCTAAATTCTCTAAACAACTTATAATATTCTTGTTTATTCTTATTTATATAATTACTTAAATAAAGAATTGGACTATCTAATAAATTATTAAGTACTAAATATAATACATTTAATATTCTACCAGTTCTTCCATTTCCATCATAGAACGGATGAATACTTTCAAACTGATAATGTATTAATGCCATTTTAATTAATGGATCAGTGTCATCATTATTATTATTAATATAATCTTCTAGATTTTTTAATAGATCTCTTATTTCTATCTCATTTTGTGGTGGTGTATAAATTGTTTCATTTGTTACACTATTAACTAGTTTAGTTCCCATAGTCTTTCTAATACCTGGTTTATTTGGTTCAATCATTCTTTGTATTTCAACTAAGACATTTGTTGAAATAAATCCTTTTTTCTTAACTATTTCATATCCATGCAAAATAGCACTACGATAATCTACGACTTCTTTTGCTGCTTCTTCTTTAAATCCACTTTCAGTTAATACTTTATAAATGCTATCATGAGTTGTTACAATATTTTCAATAGCACTGCTATCCTTTGCTTCACTTATAGTAATCGCATTTATTAATATATATTGATTTGGTATAGAGTTAGCATAGCCTTTTAACTCAGCTAAAGATCTTGAAGCATCATTTAGCGCTTCTAAAATCTTAGGTGTCTTTAAATTATATTCATTAAATGGTAATAATTTCACATCAATCATCTCCATATATATATTTTATAGTTATTTTTTAACATATACAATTAAATATGTTAATTTTCTTCACTTTTTTTAACATGTTTTATTAATATGTTAAAAAAATAGATAAATTTTAACATATTAATTGATACTTGATATCACTTAACCCGTGATGTTTTAAAAAAAATATGTTAATTTTACTTAACATATTTTAATTAGTTTCTAATATTTCATTCATCTTCTTAACTGCAGTAGAAACAGTATCATAATTAGGATACATAACATATAATTTCTGTTTTGGATAAGAATAAGTATATTCCATTGAACCAGTACCATCAAGATTATATGTTTCAATACTCCAAGTACTCATATCACTTAATTGCATTTTAACTAATGCTTCGATTTCTTCACTAATTAAATTAGTTTCAAATGTACCATTCATAGCAGATAATATATCATCAAAATTAGTAAGTAATGTCGTAGATGAAGTTAACTTTTTTAGGACTAATGATATAACTTGTTCTTGGTTTTCACCCCTGTGTCTATCCCCTTCAGAATAAGCATGTCTTTCTCTTGTAAATGCAAGTGCACACTTACCATTAACATTATAATTAGTACCAGGGGTAAATTTACATGATCTATCAGTCCAACAACTAAATGTCTTATTTTGATCATTATATATATCAATACCACCAACTGCATCAACTAAATTAACAACACTATTAAAGTTAACTCTTGCATAATATGGTATATCTATTTCAAGTAAGTCTTCAACAGTTTTCATAGATAAGTTTATACCACCACGTGTACCTGTGTGTGTAAGTTTATCTTTTAAACCTGTAGTACCATGTACTTGTACATAGTAATCTCTTGGAATATGAACAAGTAATATCTTTTTTGTATTAGGATTAACAGCCATAATAATATTAACATCTGATAAACTTCTAGATGGTAATTTACCACTTCTAGTATCAATACCAGATATATATAAAGTAAATGGTTTAGAAGTAACATCTAAATTAGTATTTTCATCTACTTTAACTTCAGTTTTAATATCAATAGTACCAATAACTTTCACTTTAGTATCATAATCAGCATCAAAAGATGAGAAAGATTCATAAGTACCAGAATTAACAACAAGTATATAATCACCATTAGTACTAACTTCACTTAAAGCATTATAAGAATCAGTTTCTTCGATTAAATTAGCATTACTAATATTAGAATTAATATTACTAACTAATAAATCATTATTATCACTAATATAATGAATATCTTTATTACTAATATCACTTAAACTATTGTAACTAGAATCACTCTTAACAATAACATTATATATATTAGTTTCATATTTAATATTTAAATTATTATTTAAGAAACTAATATATATAATGTTATTGTTAA
>OMVK01000003.1 GCA_900314465.1 uncultured bacterium
TAATTTACATGCTAGATTAAGAGATTCATAAATATAAAAGACTACTAATAATCATGTTAATAGTCTTTTAATTTGTAATAAATAAAAAAATATGTATAATAGTCAATAAGAAGTTGGTGAATTATATGGATACAAATAATAAAAGAAAATCTATTGATGTTTTTACTTTTCCTTCAACGGATAATCCACATTTAGTAAATTATCCAGATGATGCTAGAGAAAAAATATATGATAATATTTATAAAAAAATGGTAGATTTTATGTTCGAAAGAACAAAAAAATATGATGATGATATTGCTATTGAATATTTTGGAACAAAAATAACTTATAAAGAAATGAAGCAAGAAATTATTAGATATGCTAAAGCATTAAATAAATTTGGTATTCAAAAAGGTGATTTTATATCAATATGTATGCCTAACATACCTGAAATTGTATATTTAAAATATGCTGCAAATGTAGTTGGTGCTGTATCTAATGTTATAGATCCAAGAACAAATCCTGAAGGAATCAAAGATAGAGTTAATTTTTCTAATTCAAAAATATTATTTTCTGTTCAAGATATATGTAAGGATAAAATAGATAAAGTAAAAGATAAATTAAAAGTTGAAAAAATTGTAAGTGTATCTCCATCTCATTCTGTATCTAAGAATATATTAGATCAAAATATGGAATCGTTATCAATTAATACTTTATATTTGTTAAAAAATTATTTTGAAAAATTAAGAGAAGAACAAGATAGTAATGAAAGATATCAAAATATTGATTCATTTTTAAAATTATCTAAATTACAAAGTGGTAATTATTCTGTTAGTTATGAAGAAAATCAACCTGTTACGGCATTATATACAAGTGGGACTACAGCTGATTGTATGAAAGCC
Organism: uncultured bacterium; assembly: GCA_900314465.1. Classification (GTDB taxonomy): domain Bacteria; phylum Bacillota_I; class Bacilli_A; order RF39; family UBA660; genus UBA6985. The sequence goes on from OMVK01000003.1 coordinate 882, forward strand.
GGTTTATTTTCAAACGAAAATTATAATGCTATGGTAAATAGTATGAGTTATGGTACAAATTATGTTGCACCTAATAAAAAGTTTTTAGGAGCAATACCATTTTTTTCAGCGTATGGTTCATTTTGTGGATTCCATCATTCGTTTTCAAATGCATGGGATGTTATATTAATTCCTAAGTTTAAACCGGAAGAATATGCTAAGCTTATTTTAAAAACTAAAGCTAATGCTGCTTTGGGTGTTCCTAAGTTTTGGAATCAATTGACTAATATGAATATAAAAGATGGTATGTGTGAAAATATTCAAATACCTGTTGCAGGTGGGGATTGGATATCAACAAAAAATGTCGAAGATATAAATGATTCATTAAAAAAAGGTGGTTCAGTTGTTCCATTAAAAATAGGTTATGGTGCTACGGAATTTGGTGGTGTTGTATCTGCTACATCAGATGATAAAATAAAATATAATCCCGAAAGTGTAGGAATAGTATTACCGGGAAATGATGTAATGATAATTGATCCAAATACTGGTGAAGAATTAGGATATAATGAACCAGGTGAATTATGTGTAAGTGGTCCAACAATGATGCTTGGATATTTAAATAACAAAGAGGCTACTGATAAAATAACAATTGAAAGAAATGGCAAAAAGTATTATCGTACTGGTGATAAAATGAAAATTAATGAATATGGAGATTTGATTTTTTGTGATAGATTTAAGAGAGTAATGATGAGACCTGATGGTCATACTGTTGCTTGTTCACCAATTGAAAATACAATAATATCTGATCCAATTGTTGAAAATTGTGCAGTTGTAGGTCTAAAAATAAATGATAACGCTAATGGTACAATACCAACAGCTTTTGTTCAATTAAAAAATAACCAACAAGATAATTTAAGTGACATTGCAAATTCAATAGATCATTATTGCTTAGAGAGACTTGGTGAAAGGGAAAGAGCTTTAGTTATTACCTTTGTTGATAAAATACCATATACAATTAATGGAAAAATTGATTTTAGAAAATTATCATCTATGAAATTTGAAGATATGAATATATATATTATGGATGATACATTTTTTACTAATGAAAATAAACTAATTAGAAAAAAATAAAACACTTAATAATAAACACATATTAAGTGTTTTTATTATATTTAATGATTTTTTATTATGTATTTGCTATAATTTATATGAGAAATAGTGATGTGGTTATGAGAATGGGAATATCATTTACTGTAAGTGGACTAATTTTTATTACAATGATAACATTAGTATTCTTTTCAAAAAAAAGTGTAGATAATTTTGATACTAAAATATATTCAAAAGTTCTTTTAACAACACTATTAGGATGTATAGTTGGTATTCCATGTTATTATTTTACTCTTTATCCTAAAGATATTATAAGTGCTATATTTGGTAAATCTTATCTAATATTTTTATCAACCTGGCTCGTTTTATTTACTGAATATGTTATAGTAATTTCTATAAAAAAGTTTAATCAGAAAAATAATTTAAAATTATTAAAAAAAATATTATTAATAATATGGATAATTTTTAACATAGCATTAGTTTGTCTACCAATATATTATCATAATAGTGATTATAACGTTTATACGTATGGACCATCAGTAAAGCTAATTTATGCAGCATGTTTATTTTGTGTAGTTATTTGGATTATATGTTTAATAAAAGGAATTAATAAAGATAATTATCAAAAATTCTTACCAGTATTTGGCTGTATTATTCTTGGTATAATAGCTACTTTAATTCAAAATGTATTTCCTGAATTAAGACTTATGACATTTGTCTTAGTGATGGTTACATCTATTATGTATTTTACTATTGAGAATCCTGATATAAAGATGATACATGAATTAACTGTTGCCAAGGAAACTGCTGAGAAGGCTAATAGAGCCAAAAGTGATTTCTTATCTAGTATGTCTCATGAAATAAGAACACCATTAAATGCAATTGTAGGCTTATCTGAAGATATTCAAACATATCGTGACCAAGTACCAAAAGAAGTAGTTGATGATACGGAGGATATATGTAATGCATCACAAACTTTACTTGAAATTGTAGGTAATATCTTAGATATAAATAAGATTGAATCTGAAAAAATGGAAATTGTTGAAACTACATATAATTTTAGAAAAGAAATTACTAATTTATGTAATGTAGTAACTACTCGTATTGGAGAAAAAAATATTAATTTTAAATTAAATATTGCAAGTGATTTACCTGATGAGTTAATTGGAGATAAGATACATGTAAAAGAAGTAGTTAATAATTTACTTACCAATGCTATTAAATATACTAAAGAAGGATTTATTAATTTAAATGTAAAATGTATTAATAATTTTACCAATAATACTACTACTTTATATATATCATGTGAAGATTCTGGTCGTGGTATAAAAGCTGAAGATATAAATAAATTATTTACTAAATTTGAACGTTTAGATGTTGAGAGAAATACAAGTACCGAAGGCACCGGTTTAGGTCTTGCGATAACTAAGAGTCTAGTTGAATTAATGGGTGGTAAAATAAATGTTTCTAGTACTTATGGTAAAGGTTCAATATTTATGGTTAAATTACCACAAAAAATAAGTAGAATAAATGTTGATAACGAAAGTGATAATTTAGTAACTAATAATACTTGTATAGATATATTTAAGGGCAAGAAAGTATTAATAGTAGATGATAATAAATTAAATATTAAAGTAGCTCTAAGAGCTTTAAAAAACGATGGTTTTGTATTAGATACAGCAATAAGTGGTGATGAGTGTTTAAATAAAATTAATAGTGGTAATAATTATGATGTAATACTTATGGATATCATGATGCCCAATATGAGTGGTGAAACTTGTTTTGCAAAACTAAAAGAAAATCCGTCTTTTAATACTCCAGTGATTGCTTTAACTGCTGATGCATTAAGCGGATCTAAAGAAAAATATGAATGTGAAGGTTTTTATTCATATTTAGCAAAGCCATTTACAAAAGAACAAATAACTAAAGTACTATTAGAATTATTTAAACAATGATATTCTAGGAGTATAATATGGAAAAGAAAGTATTAAATATAAATAATCATTTTTTTACATATATATTGGATGATAATAAAGTTATCAGATATATTAAAGATGAATATATAGATAGTAAATTAAATATGCTAATAACATGTGAATATGGTGATTCATATTTGAATAATGATGCTTTAAAATTATTTGGTAATATAAGTAATTCTAATTTATTTATTGAAAAAACAATACTTAAAGATATAAATACTAATAATGATAAAAGCATAATAAGATTAATAGATAAAGATAATAATATTATTAATGAAGTATATTTTATTAATGATAAGATAAATATTAATAAGAATGATAATAGTTTAAATAATTATCATGTACCTATTGATATAAAGAATCTTTATGGTATGAATTTATCTATTAATAAAAATAATATTAAAAAGTGAGAGTTATAAATATTTATAACTCTTTTTACTATTTTATAATAAATATTTGATATAATAAATTTGTTGGGATTTGATATTATGGACTATTTAAAAACTTTAAATAAAGAACAACTTGAAGCAGTTAAACATATGGATGGTCCATGTCTTGTCATGGCAGGTGCTGGTTCAGGTAAAACACGTGTACTTACAACAAGAATTGTTAATTTAATTAATAATGGAGTAAGTGATTATAATATACTTGCGATAACATTTACTAATAAAGCAGCTCAAGAAATGAAAGATAGAGTATTTAATTTACTCGGTGATGTTCATGCATTTATAGGTACATTCCATTCTTTTGGTTTAAGAATAATAAGAGAAAATTATTATGAATTAGGTCTTGCTAATAATTTTATTATTTTAGATTCAGATGATACATTAAGCTTAGTAAAAAGAATAATAAAAAATAATAACTTAGACCCAAAGAAAATAAATGCTTATGCTGTTAGAAGTAAGATAAGTGAAATAAAAAATCAAATGTTTTCTGATATAGACTTAGATAGATTATATAATAGTGAATTTGATAAATTATGTGTAAAAATATATCATAGTTATCAAAGATTACTTGAAGAAGCTAATGCTATAGATTTTGATGATTTATTAGTTAAACCAGTGGAACTATTTATGAAAAATAATAATATCTTAAAACATTATCAAGATAAATATAAATATATATTAGTAGATGAATATCAGGATACTAATCCAGTTCAATATAAGATTATTAAATTACTTGCAAGTAAATATAAAAATATATTTGTTGTAGGTGATATGAATCAATCTATATATGCATTTAGACAAGCTGATTATCATAATATAATTAATTTTGAAAAAGATTATAAAGGATGTAAAGTAATTAAACTAGAAGAAAATTATCGTAGTACTAATAATATATTAAATGCTGCTAATTCAGTTATTAAAAATAATATACATAGAAAAGATTTAAAACTATGGAGTAAAAATGGTGATGGAGAAAAAGTAAGATATTTAAGAGCTTATGATGAACGTAATGAAGCTGATGTAGTTATAGATGAAATAAAAAAGTTAGTTAATAGTGGTAAATATAACTATAGTGATATTGCAGTACTTTATCGAACTAATTCACAATCACGTGTATTTGAAGAAGAATTCATGGGTAAAAATATAAACTATAAAATAGTTGGTTCTGTGTATTTCTATTCAAGAAAAGAAATTAAAGATTTAATAGCTTATTTAAGATTAATATATAATACTAGTGATAATATAAGTTTAAGAAGAATAATTAATGAACCTAAAAGAGGTATTGGTGATACATCTATTGATAAACTTGAACATCTAAGTGAAGAAATGCATGTATCTATGTATGAAGCATTAAGTACACCTAAAGAATTAAAATTTAAGAGTTTAATAGATGAATTAATCAAAGATTCAGATTCTTTAACATTAACTGAACTTGTAGATGATATACTTGATAAAACAGGTATGAGAAAAGAATATGATACTAAAGATATTGAAAGTCAGATAAGACTTGAAAACCTAGAAGAATTTAAATCTATTACTGAAGCCTTTAATAATGAAACTGGTACCGTTGATTTAGGTGAATTTCTTGAACAAATATCACTTGTATCAGATATGTCTGAACATGAAGAGATAAATGATGCAGTTACTTTAATGACGCTACATTCTGCTAAAGGGTTAGAGTTTCCAGTAGTATTTATCGTAGGTATGGAAGAAGGGTTATTTCCACATTCTAATTCAATTCAAGAAGCTGATGGACTTGAAGAAGAAAGAAGACTATGTTATGTAGGTATTACTAGAGCAAAGAGTATTTTATATTTAACTAATGCTAAAAGAAGAATGCTATATGGTAAATATAATGAAAATATACCATCAAGATTTATAAAAGAAATAGATAGTAAATATATTAATCGTATAGATAATATAAAAGATGATATATATAATGAAAATAAGATTGATACTAGTAATATGTATATTGAAGGTAATAATGATGATTTAAAAGTAGGAGATACTATTAATCACGATACATTGGGTATTGGTGTAGTATTAGGTGTTGATGGTAGTTTAATCGAAGTTGCTTTTAAAACAGGTGTTAGAAAGTTAGTTAAGAATCATAAAGCAATACATAAAATAAGTAAATAAAGGAGTTTTATGGAAAAAACATTGGTTATATTAGCTGCAGGTATGGGATCACGTTTTGGTGGAATGAAACAAACATATCCGGTAGGTCCAAATGGGGAATTTATCATGGATTATTCGATATATTCTGCTATTAAATATGGATTTACTAAAGTAGTATTTGTAATAAGAGAAGAATATTTAGATTTATTTAAAAGTACTATTGGTAAAAGAATAGAGGGTAAGATTAAAGTAAGTTATGTATTCCAAAGTCTTAATGATATACCAAAGGGTTTTAAAGTACCTAAAGAAAGAGTTAAACCATGGGGTACAGCTCATGCAATATATGAAACAAGAAAAGAAATTAATGATAAGTTTGGTGTTATAACTGCTGATGATTATTATGGTGATGATGCATTTAGAGTATTAAGTGAACACTTAGATAATAGTGATAACTATTTAATAGTAGGTTATCCGATTGGTAAAACATTATCAGAAAATGGGTCTGTTAAACGTGGTGTAATAATAAGTGATAATAATAAAGTAGTTAGTATAATAGAGTCATCATGCATAAAAATAAATAGAAAAGTTGAATGCACACCATTAGATACAAGTAAAAATAAATTTATGGTACCATTAAAACAAGATGTATCTATGTTAATGAATGGATTTACTAAAGATATCATATATACAATAAGTAAATCTATGAAAGAAGATTTTACTAAACATAAAGATAATTTACTTAATTATGAAATGTTATTACCTGATATCTTAGATAAAGAAATTAAAAATGGTAAAACTATAGATGTAGTTAGTACTACATCTAAATGGGTAGGTATGACTTATAAATCAGATAGTATATATTTAAGTAAACATATATTAAGTGATATAAGAAAAAAGATATATCCTAAGAATTTATGGGATTAATAAAGGAAATGATTTAATATGAATCAAAAAAGATATAATGAACTTGTAGATTTACTTATCAAAGCTAATTATGAATATCATACATTGGATAATGCTATTACATTAACTGATGAAGAATATGATAATTATTTAAGAGAGTTATATGATATCGAAGATGAACATCCTGAATGGAAGAGAAGTGATTCACCTACTACACAAGTTGGTGGAGTAATACTTGATAAGTTTGAAAAAGTAAGACATAAAATACCTATGATGAGTATTCAAGATGTTTTTAATGAAGATGAAATATATGCTTTTGATAAAAGAATCAGAGATGCTGGGATTAATCCTACTTATGTATGTGAACTTAAGATAGATGGTTTATCTGTTTCACTTAGATATGAACATGGCAAACTTGTAACTGCTGCTACTCGTGGTAATGGAGTTGAAGGAGAAAATATAACTAATAATGTTAAGACTATCAAAGAAGTTCCACTTGATTTAGGTAAAGATATAGATATCGAAGTTCGTGGCGAGATATATATGTCTAAAGAAACTTTAAAAAAACTAAATGAAGAAAGAAAGAAAACAGGCGAACCACTTCTTAAAAATTGTCGTAATGCAGCAGCTGGTAGTATTAAACAACTTGATTCAAGTGTTGCAGCTAAAAGACACTTAGAAGTTTGGATTTATCACTTACCAGATCCTGAAGATTATGGTATTAAGACACATCATGAAGCTCTAGAGTTCATGAAAAATTTAGGCTTTAGAACAAACCCAAATAATCGTATATGTAATAATATTGATGAAGTAATGAATTTTATACATGAAAAAGGTAATCTAAGAGAATCACTTCCGTATGATATAGATGGTGTAGTTATTAAACTTGATGACTTACATGGACATGAGATAATGGGTAATACGATAAGATATCCTAAATGGTGTGTTGCATATAAATTTCCTGCTAAAGAAGTACAAACAAAATTAAAAGATATAATATTTACTGTAGGAAGAACAGGTGCAGTTACTCCAAATGCAGTTCTTGAACCAGTCATGGTTATGGGTTCCCTAATATCACGTGCAACATTACATAATGAAGATTATATAAAAGATAAAGATATTAGAGTAGGAGATACAGTTAGAATAATAAAAGCTGGAGATGTAATACCAAGAGTTGATTCGGTAATACTTAGTGCAAGAGATGGCTCACAAAAACCATTTGAAATGATTAAAACTTGCCCAATATGTGGAAGTACTTTAGTTAAGAAAGATGCATTCTATTATTGCATTAATGATAAGTGTTCTAAACAAGATATTGAAAAATTAATACATTTTGCATCACGTGAAGCTATGTATATCGAAGGTATGGGAGAATCAATTATCGAAGACTTTTATAATTTAGGTTATCTAAAGACATTTGTTGATTTTTATAAATTAGATAAATATATAGATGAACTTAAATTACTTGAAGGATATGGACAAAAGAGTATAAATAACTTAATGGACTCTATTGAAAAGTCTAAACATATGAGTTTAGAAAGATTATTATTTGCTTTAGGTATTAGAAATGTTGGAGCTAAAACTGCTAAGATACTTGCTAAAAGATATAAAACTATTGATAACTTAATTAAAGCAAATAAAGAAGAACTTGCAAGCATTAATGATATCGGAGATATTATTGCTAGTTCAATAGTTAATTATTTTAATGATCAAGATAATATAGAAATGATTAACGAATTAAAGAGTAATGGACTTAATATGACTTACTTAGGTGAAGAAAGTGAAAATGAAACATATTTTACTGGTAAAACTTTTGTATTAACTGGTGTACTTAATGATTTTACTAGAGATGAAGCCAAAAATAGAATTGAAGCATTAGGTGGTAATGTTTCAGGTTCAGTATCTAAAAAGACTAATGTTGTTATTGCAGGAAGTGATCCTGGTTCAAAATATAGTAAAGCATTAAGTTTAGGTATAGAAATATGGGATGAAGATCATTTTAAAGAAATGCTTGAAAATAGTTAAGAGATGATAAAATATCATCTCTTTTTATAATATATATATGATATACTAAATTTAGAAGGGAAAATATTATGAAAAAATATAAATATATTATGGGGTTGGATGTCGGTATTTCTTCAGTTGGTTGGGGTCTTTTATTACTTGATGATAATAATCAGCCATATAAAATACTTGATGTAGGAAGTCGAATATTTCCACCAGGTGAAACAGATAAAACCGGTGATAGTAGGGCAAAAGAAAGACGTGAAAAACGTGGTACAAGAAGACAAATAAGAAGAAGAGAGTTTAGATTAGATAGAGTTAGAAATTATTTATATCAAAAGGGCTTCTTAAAAGCAAATATTGATACAAATATAGTATCAGATGTTAATATTGAATTAACTGATGCATTTAACAAAATGATTCAAGAATATTATTTACATAATAATACTAATCCATATCAACTAAAAGTTGATGCTTTAGATAGAAAACTTACCCCTGATGAACTTTCAATAATATTAGTTCATTATGCTAAAAGAAGAGGTTATAAATCTAATCGTGATGATGAAAAAGATAGTGATTCAGGAAAAGTAAAAGCATCTATTCTAGAAAACAAAAAATTAATGGATGAAAAAGGTTATCGTACTATATCAGAAATGTATATAAAAGATGATAAATTTAAAGATAGAATAAAAAATAGTCCAAATAATTATAAATTGTCTGTTACTAATGAAATGTATTTAGATGAAATAAATAAAGTCTTAGATAAACAAATTGAATATGGATTAATAGATAAAGATTTTAAAGATGGATATTTAGAAATATATAATTCAAGAAGAAATTACTCTCAGGGACCAGGTTATTACTATGAAATAGAAAATGGTGAACGTATTAGAAAAAGATCGCCATATGGTGGTAATTTAATAGAAAAAATGACTGGTGAATGTGTTTTTGATTCAAAACCTAGAGCACCTAAATATGCACCTGGAACTGAAGAATTTGTAGCATTATCAAGAATTATTAATACAAAATATAAAACAGATGATAATGGTTATAAATCATTTACGCCCGATGAAATTAATAAAATAATTGAATGTGCTAAAAACAAAAAGAGTGGTATTACATATAAAGATATTTCTAAATTATTAAAGATAGATAATATTATATTTAAAGATTTATCTTTATCAAAATCCGGTTTTATTAGTGTTATAAAAGAATTTAAAAAGAAATATAATATCGATGATAAAACAAAAGTTACTATTAATAAATTAGATAGTGAACAAGAAAAAGTATATGATGAATTATATAATAATAAATTATTAAGTCAGACATTTATTACTTTAAAAGGATATCATGCATTAAAAGATGCTATTGTTAAATCATTTGGTGAAGATGAATTTAATAAAGTAAAAGATAATTATGATATTCTTGATGAACTTGCAAGAATGTGTACCAATTATAAATTAAATGATGATATATATAATGCTATTAAAGAATCAGATATTATTCCTAAAAAATATGTAGATATGAATTTTGTTGAAGCATTACCTAATTTAAAAGATCATAATATGCTTTCAACAGATATAATTCATAAGTTACTACCATTATTAAGACAAGGTTTAACTTATGATAAAGCTATGAATGAACTTGGTTATAATCATTCAGTTATTAATAAAGGGGAGAAATCTGATTTACTTGTACCAATAAGTGTAGATGGTAATATAACTAATCAAAGAGTTATGAGATCTTTAACTCAAACAAGAAAAGTAATTAATGCTATTATAAAAAAATATGGTTTACCTGAACAAATAAATATTGAAACAGCAAGAGAACTTACAAAAACAAGACAAGAAAGAAATCAAATAGATAAAGAAAATGCTAATAGAAAAGAAGAAAACGAAAAAACAAAAAGTTATATACGTGAACTAGGTTTTAATCCAACATCTAGTAATTTATTAAAGTATAGACTTTGGAATGAACAGAAAAATTGTTCAGCATATTCTATGGAACCAATAGGTATTGAACAATTATTTGATAATAATACAGTTCAAGTAGATCATATTCTTCCATATCATAGAACATATAATGATAATTATTCAAATAAGACACTTGTATTTGTTTCAGAAAATCAAGAAAAACGAGAAAGAACACCATATGAATGGTTTGGTAAAACAGATAAGTGGCATGATTTTGAATCATATATTAATAATTTAAATATTCCTCAAAATAAGAAAGATAATTATTTATTAAAAAATCTTGATGAAGAAACTGAACGTGCTATGCGTAATCAAAATTTAAATGATACTAAATATATAAGTAGAGAACTTGCTTCATTTATTAAGACTTATTTAAATGTTGATAAAGTACATATGTATCCCGGTGCAATGACTGATAAATTAAAAGGTAAATGGGGATTACATAGATTAACTCATAGTTACATGTCTCAAGATTTAAGAATGCCTGATGATTATAAAACTGATGTTAACAAAGATAGAGATAATCATTTACATCATGCTATGGATGCTTTAGTAATAGCTTCTGAGACTAATTCACTTGCAAGAAATATTGCATTTTATGAACAAATAAAAGATATACTTAGATATAGACAAAATTCGAATTTAAAAGATAAAACACTTCCCTTATTTGATACAGAAACAGGTGTTGTACTTTCAGAAGAAGAAACTAATCAAAGAGTAAAAAAGGCATTACAAGATATAGCTAAAAATAAATATCTTGATTTTCCTAAACCATATGATAATTTTGTCGAGGAAGCAATTGCAAGAGTATATGAAATGGATCACGATACATTAATCAAAAGACTAGAGGGACTAGATCATAAGACATATACTAATAATGACTTAAAACATGTACATACATTAACTCCATCAATTGCTAAAACGAAATTTTCTGGAGCATTACACGAAGAAACTTATTATGGTATAACTAATAAACCAATAGATGGAAAGTCTTATCGGACAATAAGAAAGTCACTTGAAAATATTTCAAAGAAACAATTAGAAAATATGCCATATAAAGATTCTGGTAATAAAGAAACTTATAATGCTATCATGGACTGGCTTGGAGATTCTGAATCTGGTGCAGATGCTCTTAAAAAACATGATGGAAAATATCCAGTAAATCCATGCGATAAAGAACATAAAGAAATAAAAAGAGTGAAAATATATCTAGAAGATAAAAACACTGGTCATATGGTAAATGGTGCTAGTGTTGATAAAGGTGGTATTTACCAAACAGATGTTTATAAATCAAAGGATATAAATGATGATAAATTATATTTTGTTTCTTATGATTTATTTGATTTAGGATTAATAGAAAACATAGAGAAGAATCATGGAAAAGATTTTGTTGTAAAGTTAATATATGGTCAAGGTAATAGTTATAAGATGATAAATTATAGTGAATTAATAAATAAATATACAAAAGTTACACAACTAAATAAAGGCGATTTTGTAAAGATAATAAATAAAGATAATAAGTATTGTGTAGGATATGTTGTAGGCCAAAGTTCTGGAATGCTTGAAATAAAGAGTGCAATTGGTGATGGCTTTGATTTAATTGGCGAAGATAAAATATTTACATCCACACGAAGTCGATATCATATTACTGTTTCTACAATAAGGAATATAGAAAAATTACGTATCAATATACTTGGAGAAATAGATGGGGTATAGGCAAGTAGTAATACATAGTTCAGAAAAAATTAACTTTGGTGATAATCAATTATTAATTAGTAAAGATGATAAGGTTACAAAAGTACCATTAGAAGACGTAAATTATGTGTTAATTGAAGATTCCAAAACAACTATCACATCTAGACTGTTAGCTGAATTTGGAAAAAATTCTATTGCATTAATTATTTGTGATGAAAAATTTATTCCAACATCTATTATGTATCCATATAATTATAATTATAAACAATTAGATGTCTTTAATAGGCAAATAAAAATAGATGAAAAAATAAAAAATGAATATTGGGAACTTATTGTTAAAAGAAAACTTGAAAATTCAATTAGAGTTTTAGAAATGACATCAAAAGATATTGATGTTATTGATAAAATAAAAAAATATATTGATGAAATACATGATGGTGATGTAACTAATAGAGAAGGGCTTGCTGCTAAAATGTATTTTAGAAGTATATTTGATAGTGATTTTATAAGATTTAGTGATGATGGTATAAATGGCGCACTTAATTATGGATATACCATCATTGCTAGTGCTATCATTAGAAATCTTGCCGTTTATGGTTTATGTACATATTTAGGAGTACACCATAATTCTAAAATAAATAATTTTAATTTAGCATATGATTTACTTGAACCATATAGATGTATTGTTGATAAATATGTCTTTTTAAACAAAGATAGAATAGTATATCCATTATCTTTAGATATAAGAAAAGAACTAATAGACCTATTAAATACTGAAGTAATACATGATAATAAAAAATATACAGTAGATTATTCGATTGGTTTATTAATAAAAAGTTATTTAAAAAGTTTTGATACAGGTATTATTTCTTTAGATTTACCATTAATAAATTATGAATAAATTTATGAGAGTTATAGTAATGTTTGATTTACCTGTCGAGACGGAAAAGGACAAAAAAATTGCTACTAAATTTAGAAAATTCTTAATAGATGATGGTTATGTTATGATGCAATTCTCTGTTTACTCTAGAATATGTAAAAATAATGATGATTTAGAAAAACATATAACTAGATTAAAAATAAATGCACCAATGACAGGAAATATAAGATTAATTCAAGTTACAGAAAAACAATATAATAATATGCTAATATTTGCAGGTAGAAAAAAAGTAGAAGAAGATATTGGAATAGATAATTTACTTATTTTTTAGAAAAAAAATAAAGGAGACAATTAAATCTCCTTTTTGATCTTATAGGTTAGATCAAACCAAAGGTATTATACCTTATTACGAAAACCTGTATATTTTTGGTAGTATATGACTATTATTTTCACAGGTTACGGATCTGTGTATCTTTGGTAGTGCATGACTTACATACCTCTGTTACCTTAAATATATCAGGTACTTTCATTATAATACTTATATTTATTCAGTGTCAATTAGAAATTCATGAGCAATACATTTATATAATATAATTTCTTGTTTAGAATTACATATAATATAATCTGATTCAATAGTTTTAGATTTAGATCTTTTAAAATCTAATTTTTTACATGTTAGTATTTTTCCTATATTATATGGATAATTTGATATTAATCTAATATATATTTTGTTTATTTCATCATCTAATATTAAATTTTTATTATCTAAATAAAATTTACCAAAATTATCTATATTACCTTTATAATCTTTTAATACTAAATATTTTCTTATGCCATCTTTTATTTTATTAATACTAATCATACTATTTAAAGTCTTATATACTTCATATATATCTAAATTAACATATTCAAATATATTTTTAGAACTAGTTAATATAAAATGATTTTTATAATTAGATAATTTAGTAATTTGATTAAGTATAGTAATTATTTCGTCATTAGATAAATAAGCATCAAAGTTTTCGATTATTATTATATTAATTTTATCTGTAT
>OMVK01000040.1 GCA_900314465.1 uncultured bacterium
ATTATTCTTCCTCCCCTTCAAAATCGCCTTGTTCAATATCTTCAAGTTCATCATCAAATGCTTCTTCATCTTCTTCAGTATCATCATATGAATCTTCATCTGAACTATCATCTACTGATTCATCATGTTCTTCTTTAGTAATAACTGAATCATTTTCTTTACTATCAGAAGTAACATCTATTTCATTGATATTAATATTATCATTATCATCATCGCTTTGAGCTTCAAGTTCTCTTAAATCATGCATCTTATTATCAGATCCAAGTATTTCTATATTTAAGCATAATGCTTGTAATTCTTTTAATAATACACGGAATGCTTCAGGTATACCAGCAGTTGTAATATTTTGTCCTTTAACTAAAGCTTCATAAACTTTAACACGACCTATTACATCATCTGATTTAACAGTCATCATTTCTTGTAATACATGAGCAGCACCATAAGCATATAATGCCCAAACTTCCATTTCACCAAAACGTTGACCACCAAATTGTGCTTTACCACCTAAAGGTTGTTGTGTAACTAAACTATAAGGTCCAGTTGAACGTGCATGAATTTTATCATCAACCATATGATGTAATTTAATCATATACATAACGCCAACAGAAATACGATTTTCAAATAATTCACCAGTTTTACCAGAATATAACCAAGTTTTACCATCATGATCCATTCCAGCTTCATCCATCATTTCATAAACTTCATCAACACTAGCACCATCGAATACTGGAGTTGCAACATGAACGCCAAGTTTTTTAGCTGCCATACCTAAATGAAGTTCAAGAACCTGTCCTAAATTCATACGTGATGGAACACCTTGTGGATTTAACATGATATCTACTGGAGTACCATCTGGTAAATATGGCATATCTTCTTCAGGTAATATAAGTGAAATACAACCTTTATTACCATGACGACCTGACATCTTATCACCAATTTGTATCTTACGTTTTTGAATTATATAAACACGAATAACTTTAGAAACACCTGCAGGAAGTTCATCACTATTTTCCTTGGTATAAATTTTAACATCATGAATAATACCACCAGCACCATGTTGAACTCTTAATGAAGTATCTCTTACTTCTCTAGTCTTTTCACCAAATATTGCATGTAAAAGTCTTTCTTCTGAAGTGAGCTCTTGAACACCTTTTGGTGTAACTTTACCAACTAGAATATCTCCATCTCTTACTTCTGTACCAATACGAACGATACCATCAGCATCAAGATTCTTTCTTGATTCTTCAGATACATTTGGAATATCACGAGTAATTTCTTCAGGGCCTAATTTAGTATCACGGCATTCGATATCATAATGTTCGATATGAAGTGATGTAAATACATCATCTTTAACAAGTCTTTCACTTAATACTATAGCATCCTCATAGTTATATCCATGATATGTCATGAAAGCTACAAGCATGTTTTTACCTAATGCAAGTTCGCCTTTATCAGTAGAAGGTCCATCAGCAATAACCATTCCACGATGTACAGCATCTCCTTCTTTAACTATTGGTAAGTGATTAATACAACTTTCAGCATTAGATCTTTCAAAATTAGCAAGATAATAAGTATCTTTATCTTTAGCAGTCTTAACAACTATTTTCTTAGAATCAGCATATTCAACTACACCATCAGCCTTACAAACAATTGTAGAACCTGAATCTCTTGCAGCAACATATTCAACACCAGTTCCAACAAGTGGAGCTTCTGCTCTTAATAATGGAACAGCCTGACGTTGCATGTTTGAACCCATTAAGGCACGAGTTGAATCATCATGATCTAGGAATGGAATAATAGATGCTGTAATACCAACGATTTGTGCTGGTGATACATCAACATAATTAATTTTATCTTTAGTTGCAATAATAGTTTCACCATTTAAACGACACACTACATTATCTTCAATAATATTATTATCATTATCAACTTTAATAGTTGCTTGAGCAATATAATAATCTCTTTCATCATCAGCGGTTAAATATTCAACATCGCTAGTTAATTTACAATCAACTACTTTACGATATGGAGTAGTAATAAAACCATATTCATTAATCTTAGCATAACTTGCAAGTGAAGTAATTAAACCAATGTTTGGTCCTTCTGGAGACTCAACTGGACATAATCTTCCATAGTGTGTACTATTAACATCACGAACATCAATACCAGCTCTATCTCTAGATAAACCACCTGGTCCAAGAGAACTTAAACGTCTCTTATCAGTAAGTTCTGCAATCGGATTAATTTGTTCCATGAACTTAGAAAGTTGTGATGAACCAAAGAATTCTTTTAAAGCAGCTGTTACCGGTTTAATATTAATTAATGTCTTAGGTGTAATAGTATCTAATTCTTGAGTAGTCATTCTCTCACGAATAATACGTTCCATTCTACCAATACCAGTCTTAAATGAATTTTGAATTAACTCACCAACTTGTCTTACACGACGATTTCCTAATTGATCTATTTCATCATAATTACCAAATCCACCAAGTAAATTTAAATAATATGAGCATGATGCATATACATCACTTATAGTAAGTCTACGTGAATCAATACTAGGATCATTACCAATAATAGTTACAATCTTCTTAGAATCATTTGGATCATATACTTTTAAAGTTTGTACTTTATCATATTGATCTAGTTCTTCATTAATCTTAACTTCTTTTACATTAAATCCTTTAGCAAATAAAGGTCTAATTTCTTCAAGAGTCTTTTTATCAATTACACTACCTTTTTGAACAATAACTTTATCTCCATCTTTAATATCTTCAGCAATAGTCATTCCTAAAACTCTATCTAAAACATCAAGTTTTAAATTAAATTTATAACGACCTACTTTAGCTAAATCATATCTAAACTTATCAAAGAATCTAGTTATTATTTGGTTTTTAGCAGAATCAAGTGTTGCAGGTTCACCTGGTCTTAATTTTTCATAAATTTCAATTAATGCTTCATCAGTATTTTTTGTAGAATCTTTTTCTAAAGTATTCTTAATATATTGGTTATCTTCACCAAATAATTCAAGAATATCTTCATCACTAGATAGACCTAAAGCTCTTAATAATGTAGTCATAGTTACTTTTCTAGTTCTATCAATTCTTACATAAATAACATCTTTTGCATCTAATTCAAATTCAAGCCATGTACCATGATTAGGTATAATTTGTCCAGATACAACATTACGGCCATTCTTATCTATCTCTCTAGTAAAATAAATAGATGGACTACGTACTAGTTGAGAAGTAATTACACGTTCTACACCATTAATGATGAAAGTACCTGATTCAGTCATCATAGGCATATCACCTAAGAACACTTCTTGTTCTTTAATTTCGCCAGTTTCATTTATGAAAACCTTAGCTTGAACTTTAAGGGGAGCAGAATAAGTAACCATACGATCTTTTGCTTCCTTAACACCATATCTAGGTTTATCAAATGAATAAGATTCAAAAGATAAAGAAACTTTACCAGTAAATGATTCAACTGGAAAAACATCTTTAAATACTTCATCTATTCCCTCTGATAAAAACCATTCATATGATTTTTTTTGAACATCTAATAAATCTGATAATTCAAATTTATTGATAGTTTTTGAGAAATCTCTTCTTTCTCGAAAGTCACCAAACTTATGTACTTTGTATGACATCTTTTCACCCCAATACTATAGTAATTTTCAGTCAAATACCACGCAAAAAAGTATTTGCCACCAATTTAAAATTATATACTAAAATATAATTCGGTGTCAACATTCTTTCATGCGAATAATATAAATTCCCTTCTTTTTATAAACTATATTTAACTTATATTTACTACTAAAATAATTAATTAACGATTCAGCACCATTATTTTTAAGAATAACAAACCAAATCTCACCATCTTTATTCAAATGATTTATACCATCTAACATCTCTTTTATTTTATCTTTACCAGCATTAACTGGAGGATTAGATATAATAACATCATAAGAATCTTTTATATTAGAATAAGCATCACTATTAACAATACTTATATTATCACATTTATTTCTTAAAACATTCATCTTACATAAATGAAGAGCTCTATTTGATACATCAGATAAAGTAACATTACTATTAGTAATCTTATTGATAACAACACCAATAAAACCATAACCAGCTCCAATATCTAAAACATTTAATTTCTTATTATTATATTTTAAATACTCTCTTACAAGTAAAATAGATAAATAATTTATCTTATTTTTACTAAATACACCTTTATCAGTTACAAAATTAAAATCATAATTATCTTGTTTATAATCTAAAAACTTAAACTCACTATCTAATTTATTATCCATAGTTCTCCTTAAATAAAATTATTCTATACTTAATAAGTATTTATTTCAATAATAAATTATATCTATCTTGCATTTAGGGAATAAACTTCTTCATCTTGATTTTGTCCAGATGCCATAGTTGGAAAACTTAAAAAAGCACCAATACATAATAGAACTAATAAGATTAATAAAGTAAATTTTGCTATAGTATTTCTCTTGTTGTAAATAATATCATCCATCTATCATACAATCCTTTTCATTTTACAAAATATTTATACCATAAAAAAATATTAATTTAAACTATAAAATAACATTTTCATGCACAAAAAAACTCATTTACGTAAATGAGCTTTTAAATTATTATTGAATACTCAATACTTTAACATCATAAGAATCATCATTAGATACTTTAACAGTTACTGTATCTCCAACTTTATGACCAATAAGAGCACTACCTAAAGGGGATTCGTTAGATATCTTATTGTTTGTTAAATCAACTTCAGTTGAACCTACAATTTTATATTCATCATCTTCATCCATATCACAATCATGGATTTTAACATCAGAACCTAAACTAATAATATCATTAGATTTTTCAATAATCTTATGATTATCTACGATATATTCAAGTTCTTGAATTCTACCTTCAGTTCTTGCTTGATCAGCTCTAGCAGCATCATAATCAGCATT
The DNA here is from genome assembly GCA_900314465.1 of uncultured bacterium. Lineage (GTDB taxonomy): Bacteria > Bacillota_I > Bacilli_A > RF39 > UBA660 > UBA6985. The sequence continues at coordinate 4,988 of OMVK01000040.1, forward strand.
TTCTGATAAATCACCTTGAGCTCTTGCATCCTTTAAGGCAGCAATTATTCTTGGTCTTTCAACTGTTCTTAACTCATTTAATTCCTTAACTACATCATCATAACCTTCTTGAGTAAGTTCAATAATTTTCTTTTGTGTCATAATAATCATTCCTTTTAATAAAAAACTTGTGAACAATTTATTTACTCACAATTTTGAACAAAATGATAACATATTTATGAGCAAAAGTAAATAACTAAATAACAAAATATGACTATTAAGTAATATTTACACACTATTCAATATGTACTCTCATCATCGAATGCTTTGGTATATCCCTATCAAGTTTAAGATAAACTATTTCTTGTGGATGATTAGCTACATCTAACTTATTCATATCTATATCATATATAGTATCAATTACATAGCTAAATGTTTCAAAACTAGGTCCCAAAAAATCTACTTTATCTCCTACTTTAAAATAATTTCTCTCTTCTATCTTAACAAGACCATTATTACTATCAAGTATTAAACCCAAGAAGTCTTGATTAGATTCTTCTTTTCTACCTAAATAATATTGTTCATTAACTCCTGGTAACTTATTATAAAATTGAGACATTGATTCTCTATTAGCTACTCTATTAAGTATTTTTAAAGCATATTCTTTATCATTATCAGTTAAAGTATTATTTTTAATCTTATCTATTAATCTACGATATGTAAGTATAACTGTAGATACATAATAAATAGAGCGCATTCTTCCTTCAATCTTAAATGAATTAACACCAATACTAGACATATCTTTAATATATTCAATCATATTTAAATCTTTTGAAGTCATCGAAAACTTCTTATCAGTAATTTTTTTATTATCTTTATAATAATCAAATTCCCATCTACATATCTGTGCACATCCACCACGATTAGAATCTCTATTAGTACAATAATTAGATAAAATACATCTACCAGAAAAAGATGTACACATTGCCCCATGAACAAAACATTCAAGATCTAGTCCAGTATTTTTCTTAATATCAATTATATCTTCTCTAGAAGCTTCTCTTGCAAGAACAATTCTCTTAGCACCCATACTCTTATAAAATAAAGCAGCTTCTCTATTTAAAGTACTAGCTTGTGTTGATATATGAAGTTCCATATGTAACTTTAATTCTTTATATAAACTAATAACCGTAATATCACTTGCAAGTATTGCATCTACCTTAATACTATCTAAAAATAATAAATATTCTTTAATACCATCTAAATCTTCATCATGAAATACAATATTAACTGTAACATAACACTTTTTATTTAAAGAATGAGCATATTCTACTGTTTCTTTCATTTCATCTCTTGAAAAGTTTTTAGCATTAGCTCTTAAACCATATTCTCTTCCAGCAAAATAAATAGCATCAGCACCATATAAAAAGGCATAAAACATCTTTTCTTTAGAACCAGCAGGTGCAAGTAATTCAATATTCATATAATCACTTCCTATCAGTATACTCACTCATCTTATAAACAGTCTTTTTATTAAGAAAACCATCATTACCAATATTTTTACCATTAATTATACTAATAATATCTTCAGGACTCTTATTAATATTACAAATTAAATAATATTTAATCTTATTATCATCAATATCTTTAATAAAATTAAAATAATTAAATTCACTATTACTAAAAATAACTGTACCATAATCAGATTCTCTAACAAAAAACTTATTATTAGTATGAGTTTCATCTAATATAACATCATTAATATTATCTATATTATTATAAGTATTATAATTAGTAAGTAATTTTCTTCTAGAATACATAATCATATTATTACCAAATACTGGTAATATAATACTCTTATTAACTTTACTTAATATTTCTTTTATTTCATTACCTGTTATATCACTAGATAATACTGCACTATTACATCCATTATTTAAATAGAAATTAATAGAATTATAATTAATAACAAAATGAGCTTGATTCCAAATAAGTTCAATATCTATATTACTATTCTTAAGTAAATTAAATACGCCAATATCTTCAAATAAAATACCTTTAAATCTTTTTAATTCTGGTACTATCTTAATAAAATTATCTAAAGTTTTTTTATCAAATATACGATTAACTAATATATAACTATTATCAGGTATTTCATTTAATTTAAAAGCTTTAAAACCAATAGAAAACTCTTCTAAGGGAAAAAGAAAGTTAGTAATACTAGCTTTCTTATATATATCTATTTCATCTAAATTGTTAATATTTATTAATATTTTATTATTCATTTTATTTCCTCACAGAAACTGAAAGTCCATCACCAACATCAATAAATTCAGTTTGAAAGTCTTGATTACTCTTAAGATAATCACTAAATTCTTCAAGCTTATTAACCATACTTAAGACATTTTTAGATTCAATCTTTTCTTTATGTTCAACAAGTCCATGGAATTTAAGATTATCACATATAATAGTACCATTATCATTTAAATAATATTTAAACTTTTCAAAGAATTTTAAATATTGTGCTTTGGCAGCATCAATAAATATCATATCAAACTTATATCCTGATAAATTAACATCTAATGCATCATTAAATACTACTTCTATTCTTTTATCAAGTCCACAAGCTTTAATATTTTTAACAGCTTCTTTATAATTTTTTTCATCTCTTTCAATTGTCGTAACTTCAACATCACTACTTACTAAACTCATAAGTATAGCTGAATAACCAATGGCTGTACCTATTTCTAATATTTTTTTAATATGATGTTCTTCAATATATTTAGCAATATATACTATTGAATCATGTTCAATAATAGGTACATTATTTGCTTCAGCATATCTTTCCATATCTCTTACAACTGAATGAATAACATTTTCATCAATCATTATAATTACACCTCTAATTTAACCATAAATCATGGCTTTTTAAATAAGAAATATTATCGTTGTGTTCATCTAAAGTTTTTGCAAAATATAACTTACCATTTTTATCTGCAACAAAATATAAATAAGGAGTTGTTGTATCTGGATTAATTGCAGCTACAATTGATGTAAGACTTGGTGAACATATAGGTCCAACTGGAAGTCCACTTGCACAATTACCTCTTGTATTATATCTATTACATGAATTTAAATCACTAACGGTTAAATCATCGCCTAACTCTTTATTAACAGCATAATATGTTGTAACATCACTACCTAAAGTCATACCTAAATTTATACGATTAATAAATAAACCAGCTAATGTTTTACGGTCTTCCGCAGTAACAGCTTCTAATTCTACCACACTTCCAAGTGTAAGTAAACTATGAACTGATTTACCAGATGCTTCGATAGTCTCTCTATATGGAGATAACTTATCGTTCATTTCATCAAGTATTTTCTCAAAAACTTCTTCTTTAGTAGAACTCTTTTTAAAATTATATGTATCAGGGAATATATAACCTTCAAGTGGATAATAAATATTACTATCTAAGATATCACTAGTTAAAAACCAATACTTATCTATTAAACTTTGTAAATATGTACTATCTTTAGATAAATTAATTAATTCATCATAATTTAAATTAAGTGCATCTGCTATAGTCTTCATATAACTTGTAAATCTCTTACCTTCAATTAAAGTAACAGGCACAGTTTCATTTTCAAGTGAATCAGCAGCAATAATCTTATCAATTATTTCTTCAGTAGACATACTCTTAGTAAGCTCATAGGTTCCTTTTTCGATATTAGTATCTTTATCATTAAATTTAATAATTAATTTAGCAACATAACTATTCTTAATTAAGTTATCTTTTTCTAGTTCTTCACAAACACGATTAATACCCCATCCATCTTGAACAACAAACTCTACTACATTTGAATCATCTTCATCAACCGGAGTTATTAAATTAGAAAAAATAACAACTGCAAAAATAGCTACAGCTACTAAAATAATAAAAATTATACTTATTACTCTAGTAATCTTTTTTGATACTTTATCAACATCCATAACCTTAAAGTCAGGTGCTTTCATATCTTTTAAATTATTTTTCGCCATTATTAATCACCTTTTTAGTTGCTTTAATTATTTCTTCTAAAGTATCTTTAATTAAATTCCATTCTTCATCAGTCTTTATTGGCAATATATGATTATCTTCACCAGTTGGATCATAAATACCAGCATATACAATAGTATTACCTTTATCATCCTTTTTATCTTCAGTATAACAAATATAACTTAACTTAGTTTCATCAGAATCAAAAGTAAATAATTTAGTGCAATTATGTATATTACCTTCACTATCTTTAATTACTATTTCATTTTCACTATTATTTATTATCTCACTATCCATATTAATTCTCCTTCTTATTCATCTTCATATAAGTATCTAAAATAATAGAGGCAGCTACAGCATCTATAACTTCATGTCTTTTCTTTCTACTCATATCTTCATTTAACAAATACTTTTCTGCTTCAACCGTAGAAAGTCTTTCATCTACTAAATTAACTTTCATATTAGTTTTACTTTCTAATATATTCTTAAAATTAATAGTTCTTTCTACAGCATCACCTAAAGTATTATTCATATTTTTAGGATATCCTAATACTAATATACCTATATGTTCATCATTAATTATCTTAATAACTTCATCAACTAATTTATTAATATCATCATATCTTAAAGTCTTATAAGGACTACATATAATACCTAAACTATCACTTTTAGCAAGTCCTAATGTTTTTGTACCTAAATCCATACCTAATGCTTTCATTAATGTTCTAAATAACTCCTAACTACAGCTTCGATAACTTTACCACGATCAATTGATAATATTTTATCTCTTGCATTATTATAACTAGTAATATAACTAGCATCTCCCGTGAGTAAATATCCTACAATCTGATTAACTGGATTATAACCTCTATACAAAAGAGCACTATAAACTTCATCCAAAGTAGTTTCCACAAGTGCATCTTGTATCTCATCTACATTAAATAAAGAAGTACCATATGTACTATTATCATCCATAAACTCACCACCATCAATTTTAACAAATCATCTATTTATATTCAATTACTTATAATTATCTACAATACTACTTGCTCCATCAAAAGATATCTTATCTTGTTTAATAAGCTTTTCTGCATCTTCTGGTGTTACTACTTTATATTTAAGTAATAAATCAAATATTTCAGCATCACATACATCAGTATTCTTAGGATCATAATCATTCTTAATAGATCTATAAATATCATCTATTGTTTTAAAAGTTTCTTGTGTAGTAGAAGATAAATATGGAGTATCTTCGATAATACTTCCTGCAAAATTAGATTTATCTATATAATTTTTAGTACTAGGAAATAAACTAAATATTAATAATAATACAAAACATATAATATAATATTGAACAACACCAATAACCATTCCACATAGCTTACTAGGAAGTGCAAGTACAATAGTAGCATTAGTAATCTTATCTATTATACCTGTAACATTAATAATAAGACTCAATAAAGCCGATAAAATAGCAAGTACTATAACAAAAGCAATACCTTCATACAAAACAATATTTAATGAAGATAAACCCGTTAAAGTGCCAACAAAATTAATAAATGGTAAATTATCATATAATAATGGTGCTAAATAATCTTTTAAATTATAAGCAAGAATAAATACTAATACCATACCTATCAAAGATATTAAACTTCTAAATATACCATATCTATACCCTTGTATAGCTCCCATTACTAATACTAAGATAATAATTATATCTACTATATAATCCATAAGCATCACCAATATTATTATACACTATTTTATTTATAATAAAAATAAATTATGTTATCATTTAGTTGGTGATTATTATGCATAATACAACAATAGCATTTAAACTATCAGATAATTTAAAAGATGAAATGATTAACTTTTATAAAGATAGATTTGTAGATAAAAAACCTCCATATTCAGTATTTCAAGTAAAAGATTATGACTGTGTTACTACTTTATATGAATCAGGTAAAGTAGTATTTCAAGGTATTGGTGCTGATATCGAAGCTTCTTACTGGATTGAACTTGAAAGAATAAGAAATAATCGTAATATTAATTCTGAATTAAAAGATAAAAAGAATAAAAATGATAATAAAAAAGAAAATGATGAAAAAGACTTATTCTTAAATCACATAAATACTATTGGTTCAGATGAAGTAGGAACAGGTGCTTACTTTGGTCCTATCATAGTAACTGCATCTTATGTATCTAAAGATAAATTTATGTTACTTACTGATTTAGGTGTTAAAGATTCAAAAAAAATAACTGATGAAAAAATAATTAAAATAGCACCTACTCTAATCAAAGAAATACCCCATATAACATATACTCTAACACCTACAGATTATAATAAATTTAATATACATAATATGAATAAAACTAAAGCAATCTTGCATAATCGTGCATTATATAATTTAAAAAATAAAAATTATGATTATCAAAAAATAGTAGTAGATCAATTCTGTACTCCTAAAAGTTATTATAGTTATTTAACTGAAGTACCATATAAAGTAACTAATATCTATTTTACGCCAAGAGCAGAAAATAAATGTTTATCAGTTGCCGTATCATCTATAATATCAAGATATATATATTTAAAAGAAATGAAAAAATTAAGTCAAGAACTTAATATGTATATACCACTAGGTGCAGGTAGTGATGCTGATCAAACAGGTTTAGAAATAGTAAAAAAATATGGTATTAATAAATTAAATGATGTAGCTAAATTAGATTTTAAAAATACTGATAAAATAAAAGAACTTTTACAAACTAAGTAAAAATTCTTTTAAAGTATAAACTGGATTATAACCAGTTTTTATTTTCTTATCTATATCAGATAATCTAAGTATTATATTCTTAAGTTCATCTAAAGTATAAGTTCTACCTAATTTATTTAATATATATACTCTCTTAGTGTTATTATAATTAAGTACTTCTGATACTTCATTTTCTGATAAACCATGTTTAAAAGCATCTTTAACCATATATAAATTAATATATTGAGATGCAAGTCTACTAACTATAATAGATGAATCAATATTATTCTTAAATAAATTATCAAGCAGATTAAAAGCATCTTTATAATTATGTGATACACAAGCATTAGTAAAAGCATAGATATCATCACTAACTTCTTCACTAGTATTATCAGCTACTATTGATGAAGTAATATGTTTATCTACTAAAGATAACTTATCTATTTCATTAATCATAATATCTATATTATTATTAGTATATTCGCATAATTTTAGATAAGCATTATGATCTAATACAATATTATTATCAATACAATATTTACTAATATAATCTTCATATTCTTTATCACTTAAACTATTTAAATTAATTATCTTAGTATTATATTTTAATAATAACTTAGTATTATCTTTTGATTTTAATATATCATCACATACAAATATTAAAATAATATCATTATTACTATTTAAAAACTTATCTAATTTATTCATATCATCATTATATTCAAACTTACCTGAAAAATATTTAGTATCATAAATAATAATAGCTTTCTTATCATTAAATAAGCCATAATAAGAAGCATTTTCAAGTATATTATCTATACTAGTATCATTTAAATAAAACTTAGATATATCTTGTATACCATTAGTAAGTTCTTTTAACTTATCATCAAGTAAATGATATGAATTACTACATATTAAATATATATTCATAATAACCTACTTTCTTGATACATTACACTTATAACTATTATCTTCGAGTTTTTGTTTAATATCATCTAATTTAGAATCAGCTTTAATACCCTCTTTATCAAAATATTTAGTAAATAATTCAGCATATACGGATACTCCAATATAATTCTTAATAACTAAATTATCATCATTTAAAGTAACTTCATAAGTAAAATTATCATCTAAATAAGATTCATATTTACTCTTATCTTCATTAAAATAATTATAATTTTCTTTTAACATATCACTATCACCTGTAATAGTAACTTCACGATAATAACCATATAAATTATTTAAAGAATCATATCTAAACTTTAATACTTCATGATAATTTTCTGTTACATCTTTAACACATACAAGCCATGTCTGAGTATAAGTAGAATGACGATAACTAACACTAATAATAACAATAAATATAAATATAATAACTAATATAATAGATATTTCTATTTTATTACGCATATCTTTATCTATTTTCTTATTTTTCTTACTCATATGATCAGTCCCTAATAAATATTACAATAATTTTAACATAAAAATATTATTTATTAACTATTATTCTTGCATTAATCAATATTTTTTGATATATTCTTAAATGTACATGGCGGATTTGGTGAAGTGGTAACACGGCGGATTGTGGCTCCGTTATGCTAGGGTTCGATCCCCTAAGTCCGCCCCATTATAATAATAAACTCTTAGTTAATTAACTAAGAGTTTTTCTTTGTTTGAATTCAAAAAATCTTGTTCATAAGTAGCTAATGCTAGTTGATTATTTTCTATTTCAGGTATTATATCTCTTAACCACACTTCTTTAAATTCTATTTTTATTTGTTTGTCATTTATTTCTTTTATATAACCAATAATATTTAAACTTTTATTTAAGTATAGGTTTAGATGCTCTCCAAATAGATTTATATAGTCAAAATTACCACCAAAATGATATAAGTTTTTTTCCTCTAAATCTAAATTATGATTATTAGGGATAGTAAGTGTCATAGTTCCGTTTAAAACGGTATCACGATTATTACTAGCATTATACAGAATTAGTATAGTAGCTCTTTCTTTTATATATTCATTTATATCAAAGTTTAATTTACAATTATTACTTTCTTGAGTTTCTAACAACCAATTCATTAATTCAATATCTTCTTTTTGGTGTTCATTTGCTTTTTCATCCCAATCATATTCACCAAAATCAGATGTATCTATAAATGTTAAATCATACGTTGTCTCGTGTAGCGTTATAGTGGCATTTTTATCTTTTAATAAGAATAAGTATTTATGTATTTCTTTATAGTAACGTAAGTCATTAAAATATTCTTCTCTAACTCCATAAGTGAAGTTGTAATTATAATGATCATCATATGCTTTTATAGTAAGAACTGCATTAAACCATTCATCAAACCACTTATTACTATAAATGTACTCACCATTTTCTTTATCGATTGATAATAGTTGAAGCTTAATTCCTTTTTTAGCATAAACATTATATTTATTATTTACTTTTAAATCTACTATTATTTCTTGTGGATTTTGTTCTCTTCCAACAAACCATTTTATTTTAGTTAAGTCTTTACCTTCAAACTCTGATAAAGGATGAGGAATATTTCCCAAATAATCTCTAACTTCATCTAAAGATCCTAATTCGGCATATCCGTTAAGATTAGCTTCATTAAAAATCTTCCTAAAATCTTTGAATTTTTCAAAGTTTGGATTTGTATTATAAACTTTAACTTTTAAATTAAGTGGAAACTTTTCATAAGCATCTTTAGTTATTGGTAAGAGTTTTAAATCATCTCCTTCAAAACCTAATTTAAAATCTTTTCTTAAATCAATTGGAATATTTTTTATTAGATCATTAGATACCTTTTTCTTATTTTGTGTTAATTGTTTTTTTATACTTTTTTTAGTATCAGATAAATTTGCATTTTTAACTACTTCAACTTCATATTTCTTTTTTCCTGGTAAAACATCAGAATAATTAATTAGAATATCTCTAAATAATGTTTCTATTTCTTCAACAATATCATTATTTTCATTTAAAGGCATATCTGCTTTCTTAAACTTTTTATATATTTTTTCTTTATCTTCTTCATTAGTAAAAACATCATAGTTTTCATTTAACCAATTTGCTAAAGAGTATGTTTCTAATTCTTTGGGTATCTTCTTTAGAAAAGGAGTAATTGGTCTTTCTCCTCTAATATATTTACTTTTAAGTGAACGATCTTCCTTTTCTATTGGATCTTCTTTTTCTGTTAAATCTTCATCTTCTTTTTTTGTTAAAAAACCAGTTGAATTATAAAATAAATCATCAAAAAAATCTTTATTATTATGATTCATTAGAACATCTTGCATGATTCTACTAAACGTTGAAAAACACTTCATTCAAAACCCTCCTTTTTATATTTGTCCCAGTTTGTCTCTCCCTTTTTTTCATCGATGACATAATTGAATTAGCAAGTGGGAAATACTAGTTCATCTCTACTTGTAATTATAACAAATAAAAGCTGTTTTATCAGCGGTTATGGAGGAAAATTATGCAAGAAAAATGTTATTTTAATAAAAAAGTTGTAGATAATTTCAAAGCATCATTAGTAGAAGATGCTACATTTACTCCATATGAGGAGTATCCAATTTTAAAAAGTAAATTTATTTCAACTGAAATACCAAAGAAGATTATTCCATTTGATAAATCTAAAGAGATTAAAATATCTGATAGGAAAGATTATTATGTATGTTTCTATTGTGCAGATGAAACTTTTAACAAGACATATACTTATCCAAAAAAGTATCTTAAATATCTTGGTACATTTGGAGGAATAATAACTCAAGATTGGAGTATTCATGAGGACTTACCTATCATTAAGCAAAAAGAAAATATGAATAAAAATTTAGAAGTTGCGTATTATTATGGAAATAATGGTTTGAAGATAATACCTAATATACGCGTTGGAACCGATAAAATTAAAGAAGAATACTATAAAGCTATTCCTAAACATTCTACAATTGCTATCGGTACCTATGGATTCATCAAAAGTGTTAAAGAACAAAAAAACTTTGATGCTTTTATAGAAGACGTTATACATTATCTGGAGCCTCGTGATATAATAGTTTATGGAGCAATGCCTAAGCGCGTATTTAATAAATATATTAAATATGGCGTAAGATTCCACCAATATGACCCTTACGTGACAACCAAGTTTGGAGATAGCCATGGCAAATAGTCCTAAAGGTTATGGTAATCTTCACAAAAATACTAGCGGTGCTAAAAATAAAGGGTCTGATGCATTTGCTAGTTATGGTGGATCTATTGATACTTTTGTAGCTAATCCAAAAAATCTAGGTAAACATAGTTCTAGTCAAATATATGATTGGCTTAAAAAAATTAAAATGGACCCTAAACCTCTTGGCCAAGGAAGTACAAAAGGTATACCTTACGAAGATGGAGGCGGATATAGAGTTAATTGGGGTGGAGATAAATTATTTCAATATCATCCCCCAGGTGGGCATCATGGAGGCAGCGCTTATTACAAAATATCAAATGGTATAGATGGCGTTAAAAGATATACACTGAAAGGAGAATTGAAAGATGATTGATAAGATTAAAAAAGTATTCCTTGATAATGGGTATAAGATGGAAATCATTAATGGAAAAGAAGTATTTGTTAAAGATAATCTCTATCAAAGAATTGATTTTGTAAAAGATTGGAATGAATACATTATTGAATCAGCTTTTTCTAGAGATGAAGCTGAAAAAAATCTTTTTGAGGATTCTGACTTTATATCTGTTAATGCTACTGATGAGGAAATACTTGAAGTAATGAAAGAATGTATGGACTAATACATTCTTTTTAAATACCTATTTGCAAATGTCAAAATAATGTGATATATTTTATTCAAGTAATTGAGTCATTCTCAATTCATAGATTTGTGCCGATTTTTCGTAAACACGTTAAATTGAGGCCCCATGTAGTAATTAAACTCAAGATGTTCTCTTGAGTTTTTTTTGTATATAAAAAATGTAGATACTTCTTATATCTACATTTTTATTATATTACCAACTTTGTTCATTTCTAATTTGATCAAGTGATTTATTTGGATTATTCCATGCGTTTATTGATAAATATCCAACAACATTTCCTTGATAAGCTAATGAATTTTTACCAGAAATAGCATCAATAAATGTACTCATACATTTAGTGCAAACATTTCCGCCACAATCACAATACAAGTTAAAATCATCAAATCCACCATAACCTATTCTTGCAGAATTATATTCTTTAATATTTTTTAAATCATTAGCAGTAAATTTAAATGAATATGTTAGATGTTCAGGACTATAAGTCATATACTGTTTTCCTACATTTTCTACCTTATTAATATCATCATCGCTCCAATTTGTTGCAAATTTCATTTCTTTATAAATTCTTCCTTCAGGGAATAAATTACTCGGATCTACTATTTTAAATGTAAATGCCAATTTCTGATCTGTTGGATCGCACTCTACATCATCAGGAATTATATTAGCCCAATCTTTTTCACAGTATCCATGTTTTACAATAGTATTTTCATTGCAGAAGTAACACGTAGCATTACCTGTTTTACCAGAACATGTTGTACCATTATTAACAAAATTATCAAATTTTCCTTCACTTCCAACACCTGATAGATTGAAATATGTTTCAAAATTCCCTGAATATGAAGTCATATAACTAATAGAATACGAGTGAGCAGTTTTATTATAAACCGTAGTAGATGATTGAACCGCACCTGTTGGTACTAAAGTATACTTAGTATTGTTAGTATCATCCCATACAAACTCAAGATGATACACAGCATCTCTTGTAAATGCTTTATTATGTGCATCCTCAGCAAGAGTACCTTTAGGAAATTCCTCATCTAAATGCGACTTAAAATCATTATAACGATCTGGTTCATTATTTAAATCAGCATCTTTAAAATCAATAGATACAAACTTTTCCCCCTTATTTTCTTTATCATTTATTAATTTAGCATAACGATTATCATCAGTGCCATGACTTGATGCACCACCATAGCGTAGTCCAGTTTCAACTTGTTTTAAAACAGTACTTCTTACGTAAGTTCTAGGAGTTTGTTCAATTGTAGCTTTACCTTGATTATCTATATAATCTTGAGTATATGTAAAACTAACTGATGGATCCATTTTATAAACATTATCTACTACACTACCAGGACCTGAAATAAAGAAGTTAGCACAATTACTTAGATAAGTTTCCATAGCTTTTGCCTGTGCGGCATAAGTTTTCATATATGATTGACCATTATTTGCATCTCCCAAATATTTTGCCAATGTTTCATCGTAATTAATTCTAGTGTGTGCATAAGTAACATCAACTTTACAAGCATAACTTCTAGTACCAGTAGCACTTGCATAACTACTTGAACAGTTATGTTTCGTATAATCACTATTGTTATTAAGAGTATTAGCTTGCGCAGTTGCAACTTCATTTGCAAGTTTTTCTTTTGCATCTGTATCAGTTTTTTCAAAATATACTTTTTCCAAATTATATGTTTCATGAGCTTTTAAATATTTATCAAGTATAATTTGATCAAGTTCAAATGTTTTATATGATGGATTATTTTCATCAAGTTTCAAAACATTATAACTCCATGTAAATGGTAAAGTATATCTTTTGATGTCATAAGTACGTGTTGTATCCCCTTTATCACTTGAATCACTTGGTGCTGAACATTCACTTGTTACATCTTTTTGAGCGTATTTAGTGCAAGTATAAGGATATGTTATCTCACGTTTTAAACAATTATCAGTATCGTCAGTTTCACCTGTTTTATAACTAGGTTCATCTGTACCAGAACTATAACAATCAATCTTATATGTAACTGATTCTGTATCTTTAGTTGATGTAAGAAATTCCTGATATGCAGCTATATTAGCTTCATGTATATTATATCCATTTATTTCTTCTTTAATAATTGGATCATAATCATTCCACCATTCATCAAATTTAACCTTTAATCTACAACGCTTAAATCCTTCAAGTCTTGGACCGGATGTACCCCAGGCATTGTTTCTATCAAATTGGAAATATCTACCTGATTTAGCACAGCCAGATGTAGAATTATCTGTCGGATTAGGTAAATCATATGTAACACGTTCAGTACAATATAAATCACAATATTTATTTAATGTACTAAAATCAGCTTTATCAACTAAATAAGTTGAAATATTACATTTATCTTGATAAAAATCTACTTGAAGTTTTTTATCAAAACAGAATAAATCATTTAATAATGGTTCTTCTATCCAAGATTGTCCACCGCCACAACAATTATTTATCTGATATTTAGGATAATCTTTTAATTCAATTGGTCTTTCTGGACAACAATCATGTGTACAAGCTTCTGCTACAGATCCACCAATTATTTGAGCAGGTGGTGTCTCATTATTAACACAAGTCATATTTGCATTACTTGGATAACTAAACTTAAAGCTAGCTGATGTAAATATACCAGAACCTATATTCATATTAAAGTCAGCTAAATTAGTAGTATCTGCTATAGATGTTGAATTATTGTTGCAAGAACCAGTTGATGATTTACCACTCTTACATGATTTAACACCCGTAATTTTTTCATTTTGTTCCGGAGTCAGACATATTAAATAGTTTTGCGTTGAACTTGGAGTTGTACAAAAGTATACATAACATAATGGATCATCAGGATTAGCAGTTGGACTTTCACCATTGCATAAACTATCATACTGACATGTTGGATCAGGTGGAATAACAGAAAGATTTTTACAGGTAGTTTCATTTTTTACATAATATGCATTTAATGTAATATCACAATCATTAATACTCTTAGCAAATGCAACAATAACTCCACTATTACCGTCCCAATTTCCTACAATCATGTCAGAACACTTATCTAAATTACAAGAAAACATCAAGTTATTTGCTGGTATTGAAATATTAGAATGTGCGTCAAACACACTAATTGTTCCTTCTCTTGATCTTAAAGTAAATGTTACATCACGTGTTGGAGTGCTGCTCCCACCTGTATATCTTAAAACACCAGTCCATTTAGAAGATTTACTATATGACCCGATATTTATTTCTTTACCAGATCCATCTCCATTTTTCAAATCATAATCCTTGTGTGCACCTATAGTTTTACTATTTCCAATATAAAGTTCGGTATGATCATTTTTCCCAGATGCACCTATTCTCATTAATACATCTCCACGTTTAAGCTGTGTAGTATCTGGAGCTCCATTAGGATAAGCAATATAAGTAAATCCAACATTTTCAAAAGCTTTAATCATGTTCCCTGTATAGCTTGCACCATTTTCAATAACACCAAGTCCGGCATTTTCAAAAGCATTTATTACGAGTGAAGAGCAATCATAATTTGGATTTCCGTTACGCGTTACTTGTGAATATCCATGATTTTCATCATTAGCAATTTGTGTTGCCCATTTTATTGCATCTTCAATAACAGAACCGGATTGTGTAAAATCAGTATAACCACTATAATCAAACTTACTTGCATAATCTGTTGCCTCTTTAATTAAACTAAGCGCATCTTTAATATGAGTATTTGTGCGACCTTTACAATTTTTCGAATCAGCACTTCCATCATCATCTTGAAGCACATATTTACTTTTAGAGCCCAAATCCATACCATCTGCAATTTCACCAGTTCTAATAAAAGCGTTTTTTGCATACTGACCTCCAGTTGCAGCTTGTGTAAGTCTAGGAATACCGAAAATACGAAGGGCTAAACCTCTAGTTGTAGTATCTACTCCATCTTTTGTAAATATATATTCAAAGGCTTTTATATCATCAGTATTAACTGTTTCACCAGCGGCACCCATTGCAGATGATGAAAGTCTAGTACATGTACCAATTTCAGTACCACTTCCTCCAGTATTACCAGGGTCCATACAATATGCATCAACTTCTGTACCTGATTTAGAACCGATATTTCCTTTAAAATGTCCATATTTAAACTTATGTAGAATTTCATCGTCACCAATAAATTTAACACAAGTATGTTAATCAGTAACAAATGGTTGTAAATATAACTTAAATGTATCATATACAGTACTATCAGCATAAACATCAAAACTACAAAGAAATAGTACAATAAATAATGTTGTTTTAACTAAAACTCTTTTATTTTCCATATTTTTTCCACCTATATATAAACTTAATTATAACTAATAAAATAATTCCAATTATTCCAATAATAAAATACAATTTATATTTAATTATAAATAATATTATTCTTTCAAAAACATTTTTGTACTCAACATTATCATCTGTATCATTTTCATCATAAATATTATCTACATTGACCATTTTTTTATTTTCCGAATTAATAGATATATAAAATTCTCTTATTGTTATATGTTCAGTAACTAATTGATCACATAATTTATTATCATTATTTTCACATACTGCAAGTTTAGAAAATTCATTAAACATTGGCATTAATACTTCAAATTTTCTTAGAGGAACATCTTTACACTCATCTTTAGTTGAATATATAGTAATAAAGTATCTAATTATATCATCAACATCAGTTGTATGATAATGATAAACACCCTTATCAGTATCAGAATAATTTATATTTACTACATCATCATTAGTATCATTACTCATATAAACTCTAGTATTTTCTGTAATATTTGAAAATTCAATATCAAAACCTTCGCCATAGACATCTATCTCAGGTGCATCATCTCCAGTTTCACAAGTAATATCACCAAATTCACAAGCATTTAAATCTCGCGATTTACCTAAATAAA
Organism: uncultured bacterium; assembly: GCA_900314465.1. Taxonomy (GTDB): domain Bacteria; phylum Bacillota_I; class Bacilli_A; order RF39; family UBA660; genus UBA6985. The sequence continues at coordinate 21,520 of OMVK01000040.1, forward strand.
CATTATCTTCAAGTTTATATGTGAAATTAATCTTTTGAGCATCAGCTGGTCCATCATCATCGGTAGTACACTCACTACTATCTAAGACATTTTCTTCCAAATTAACATTAATATAATTTTGATGTTCTTTATCAATATGTGTATTTTTCCCACTATCAGGATTATATAAAATAACTAATATTAATAATATTATTAATATCACTAATATTATCAAAGCGATTATAACTGGTTTATAATCTACGCTAAAATCTTTCTCTTTCGAGATTCTCTTTCTTCTAATAACACTCATCTTATCACTAACCTATATCTATAACTCAAATAAACTATATAATAATTTATTATATTAATAAAGGAAAATTAAAAATTAATTTTTATAAATTAACATTATTAAATAAAAAAAATTACTAACTATAATTAATTAGTAATTTTTATTTTAATTTATATAACTTATCTTTTCATCGGGCTTTAGTGATACACGTAATACTTTCTGATTTTTAGTATCTATCATGCGATATTTAACCCCACATTCATCAAATAATCTCTTACTTGCAATATTACCATCACTACCATTATATTTATCCGATAAATATACAACTTCACTTATACCTGATTGAATTATAGCTTTAGCACATTCATTACATGGAAATAAATCGACATATATACGTGAACCTTTTAAATCTTTTCTCGTACCAGGAAAGTTCAAAATAGCATTTAATTCAGCATGACATACATATGGATATTTTGTATTATTTGTATTATCTGCTTCTCTTGCCCATGGAAATTTGTCATCATTAAATCCATTAGGAGCTCCATTATAACCAATAGATAATATTCGATTATCACTACCAACAATACAAGCACCAACTTGTGTATGTGGGTCCTTTGATCTACCCGCAGCAAGTTTAGCAATACCTATAAAAAATTCATCCCAGCTTAAATAGTCATTTCTTTTATCCATAATAATCCTCCGTAATAAATACAATTAATTTATCACAAATATTTTTATTATTCACCCTTAAATGTATTGTTTTCACAAGAAGTAAAGAAATATTTTAATTTATTAAGATATAATTCTGAATTAGCATAAAAAGAATTAGCATGACCAGCTCCATCAAACCATTGTATTTCTTTATTACATTTAACACATTTAGCATAATTAGTCCTTGTATTTTCAGGATCTACTACCATATCATTATTACCATGAAAGAACATAATATTTTTAGTATTATCTATTAATACTTTATTTAAATCTATATCATTAATATCAAACTTACCTATACTTTTAGCATATACATTAAATAAATTAACTAATAATTTACCAGGTACTTTAAATAATTTATTACATAAATAAATAAGTTCCCCCTTTAAATTATTATAACCAGCATCTGCGATTATACCTTTTACTGAATCACTTAACGGATATTTAGTATTAAGTAATACCGTAGTAGCTCCCATAGATACACCATATGTATATATAGGTATATTAATATTTAATTCATTTATACAATAATTTATCCATTTAAATAAATCGTTTGCCTCCATATAACCAAAAGTAATATATTCACCTTCACTACTACCAGTACATCTATTATCTATTAATAAAACACTTGTATGATTATCTATAAAATATCTTAAAATACCCGAAAACTCTTCACATACATCTGCTCTATATCCAGGAACACATATAACTAATCTTTCGGAATTACTACTTTTAATATATGTAGCATGTAATTTATAACCATCATCAGATGTAATATATTCATCCATCTTTTCTAAACTATTATACCATGGCTTAAATAATGCATACATTTCTTTTTCTTTATTAATTAAATTAACATTCTCATTAGATAATTTATAGCCTTTTTGATTTTTACTACAAGAACTAATAAATAACCTATGTGCAATAATTAATAAAACAATAAATATTATAAATATAATTAATAATATTATTAAAAATAACATATTATCACCTACTTAAAAAGTATAACAAATAATAATTAAATATTTAATTAATTCTTTTCTTCTTTACATCAATATCTTGTAATATATTAAATAATATAGCACCAACTATTACTGGTATATAATAAGTTATACTTCTCCATAATATTAAAAGTGAACTTAATTTATAATCACTTATAAAATTACCAAATAACCCATTAAATGCATATTCAGTACCACCAGTAGCACCAGGTATTGGTACATAGCAACTAGTAACAAATACATAACTAGATGCACAAATACACTCAAATAAAGTCATACTAGTATTAATATTTAAAGTTTTAATAATAAAATATGGAATAGAATAATATATCGTAATACTTATTACTTCATATAAGATAATTATAAATAAACTCTTTTTATTCTTTAATAATTCTTGTGCATTATTATAATAATTATCACAAAACTCATTCCATTTTTTTATCTGTTTATCTTTATATTTAACTATCTTTAATTTATATAATATATTAATAATAAATTTAACTATTGAATAATTAAATTCTTTATTAAAACTAGTAATAATTAATAATATTAAGATACCTAAATTTAATATAAAACCAATAATAGTCATCTGACTTAATAAAGGCATATATTTAAAATAATGATTAAAACTATTAATAATAATAGATATTAAAGCATATATAATTGAACATAATTGGAATACCATATAAGATTGAAAAGCTATATTGGTACCAGTTCCAATATCTACACCTTTTCTATGAAGTTCATATACTTGTACAGGTTGTCCACCAGTAGAAAGTGGTGTAATACCTGCAACAAACCTATTAACTATACCAATATATAACTGATAAAAGAAAGATACTTTATTAGTATATAAATTAGTTATTTTAGTAAATGATAATACATCAAATAAAAAATATAAAAAATATACAATAATAGTAATAAATATCCATAAATAATTGGCATTTAATAAAGAATCTATAATACTCTTATAATTATCTTTAAGTAAAAACCATAATACAAATACTGTTATAATTAAAACAATAAAAGAATATAACTTACGATGTTTTAACATATAATCACCTTAATAAAATTATATCACATAAAAAAATAATGCATATATATACATTATCTTTTATGAGGTTCTTTATATGCTATACGATAATAATATGGACTATCAGTTACCGAAGATGAAACTCTTATAAAACCATTAATATTACTAGTATAATTTTTAAATGAATTTAATAATTCATCACTATTTTTATCACTTCTACTACCTACTATAGCATATACACTACCACAATCAGTATTATCATAAATACTTTTAAGTAATTGGTATCTTCTAGAACCATAAAGTGCATTACAAGTAAAATAATAATCTATACCATCAAGGGAAACACTATCTTCATCTTTACTTAAATATATTGAAGGTCTTCCATTAACAACCATAATTTTATCTGTAATAACACGTGAATTAGCTTTAATAAAATCTCCTGGATTTTCTGTAATAATAACTCCATTAGATTTATTAGCAATAACTGAATCATCAATGCACCCAGCAATCTCAGCAAAATCATAACTATCATATGGTATATTATCATAATCCATAGCTTCTCTTAATTTTTCATATAATCTCTTTTGATTAATTAACCATTTCTTATATTCACGATTATCTTTAAAACCTAATTTAGAAGAATTAATATCTATATTTCTTCCTGTAGCCCTATTAAATTGTTCACTAAACATAATAATCCCCCTTTTTCTAAATAATATTATAATAACTATATTACTGTATAGTCAAATAAAATATTACCTATATATATTTCTTATTCTATGATAATATTTATCATTACTTTCTATTCTATCTATATCATTATAATATTCAGAAAATATACTGGGATGACTATCTAAATACTTTTTTATAGTTTTATCATTACTATTATTAGCAAGTAAATATTCTAAATACATAATAGGATCACTTCTAATAATATTATGAATAAGAGATTGTATTTGTTCTTGTATACTTACATTACTTTCTTCATAATATGGACTCTTTCTAACACTAATAACTAAATCTTTATCATAACTATCAAGTAATTTATTATTAATATCTTTAATATCTTTATAAGTTATATAACTATTATTATCAAATAATATACTTAATATCTTATATTTATTAATTATACCAGGATTACTTTTAATATATTTATCTATTAATATAACAAAATCTTTCTTAGTATTATTAATATTAACAGTATAATTTAAGGGATAATACACATTCATTTCTTTAACATAATTAGGATCTATTATATTATTATTAACATCTTCATTAAAATAATTATTAATAAAATCTATAATACTATTATCATACTTATAAGCATATTTATATATACGATATATCGCATATCTTTCAGCATCATTTTCTTCAAGTAATTTACTATAATTATTAATATAAGTATCATAATGCATAATATCATCTAAAGAAGCTAAATAAGCATTTTCTTTAGCCATTAATAAATAATTAGGGTCACTATATAAAGTATATTTAATATCACTTTTATATATTTCATGTTGTAATACATGTTTATACTCATGTAATAAAGTAATAAACAAATCAGCAAAAGTTTCATTATATATATAATCTATATTAATATTAATAATCTTATTCTTATAATCATAAAAAGCATATCTAGAATCATTACTACTAGAAAATATATTATATTTAATATCTAAATTATTTTCTTCATTTAAATATTTAATAATTAAACAAATAAGATAATTAATACGTTTATATATAAATTCTTTATTATCATAATTAATATTATTTACATCTTTTATGGTATCAATAAAATAATTCATATTATTATGAACATTCTTACTATTTAATAAAACATAATAATTATCTATTTTATTAATCCATTTATCCATAAATTACCTCTAATCAATTTTATAATCTGGATAACTATTTATTATTTTTTCATATGTAGGAAGAGTGTTATTTGTCTTATTATAATTAAATACATATCCTAAATTATTATGATAAAAGAATTTTTCTTGATAAGCATCTATTGAAAAAGTATCAATATAACTTTGACAAGTGAAACTTATTATATCACATTTATTATTAACAATAACATCAATATAAGTATTACCTAATTTATATGTATAAGTACCAAAATAAGCTATATTATTACTAGGATCATATAAATATACTTTATTATTTTTAATAATAGATTCAAACCCATTATCAGGATCATAATAATAACCTATAATATCTTCTTCAGTAGTAAAAGGTGTCTTAGTATTATAATCTATTTCATATGTATTATAAGTAGTAGTCAAACTAATACTAATAGGACTTATATTAGTAATACTAGATGTAGTACTTGTAGTATTAATACTTTGATTAAATTCATCTTTAGCATCTTTAATAGTATCTATATATTCAGAAAAAGACATATCAGTAGTTTTAGTAGTAGTACTTAAATATTCTCTTTTATTCTTACTAATAAAAAATATAATAGTAAAATAAGATATAAATAATATAATAATAAAACTAATAATAAGTTTATTTCTTTTCATATATATCACCTATTAAATTATAACATCATAAATTATATAAAAAAAAGAGAGCAATAAGCTCTCACTAGAATAAAAGGTTTTTCATAAAACCGACTAATTAACTTGAGAAAATATCTACTTGTAATAGAAGGTAGTTAGAATATATTTTTACTATAGGATAGATAAGATATAAATAATTAGTAGATATTTGTAACTAGTTAATAAATAACCATTAACCCCTCAAGTCGAGTGTTATAATAGCACAAAATTTATATCTTGTCAAAAAAATTATAAAACTTACATTTTATCTGTAGAACCTATACCACCAGTACGTTTATTATTATTTTCAACATCATTAGAAGTAGTTAAATATTTCATAAACATAGCTTGTCCGATAATATCACCCTTAGATATATGATAATCATTTTCACCAAAATTATAATAAGCATATAAAAGTTCACCATCATTTGATTCATTACCGTAATAATCTGCATCAATTACACCAATACTATTAGCAAGAACTAACCCTCTTTTAACTGGATTAGATGATCTATTAACAAGTAATAAACATTCATCACTTGGAAATTTAGCTTTTAAACCCGTTTTAACAAGCACTGGTTTCATCCCATTAGTAAATGGCTTAATTACTACATCTTCAGCTGATTCAATATCATAACCAGCTGCATATTTAGTCTTTCTTTCAGGTATATGTATATCTTTATCTTCATAACCATTACATACTTCAAATACTCTTTCTTTTTTCATAAAATTCTCCCTCTACTTATTTAATCTAATAATTTTATTTGCTATTTTATTTGCAAATATTTCATCATGTTCAACAAATAACATAGTAATATTACTACTTAATATCGCATCTTCTAACTGCATTCTTGTATATATATCAATATAATTTAATGGTTCATCCCAAATATAAATACTCGCTTTCTCAGATAAACTCTTAGCAATTAATATTTTTTTCTTTTCCCCTTCACTTAATTCATTAATATTATTATTAAAATCATCTTTATTAATACCTAATTTAACTAGTATTGTCTTAAATAAAGTTTCATCTAATTTATTATCTTTAATAAAACTATCAAGACTACCATTCAAATAACTAGTATCTTGTGATATATAACTTATTTTTAAATTACTAGCTTTGTATATATTACCACTATAATTCATATTATCATATATTAATAATTTAATAAGAGTTGATTTACCACTACCATTTATACCTGATATTAATACTCTATCACCTAAATTAATATCAAACGATATATTATCTAATATTAATCTATTATCATATTTAAAACTTAAATGAGATACTTCAAATAATTTATTACTATGATATTCTTCATAATTAAAAGATATATCTTCTACTACTTCAATATCTCTAAGTAATTTACTTTTTTCTTCGATAGCTTTATTTTTATGTTCAACACTTACAAGAGACCTTTTCATCATTTTTGCTGACTTATGGCCTATATAACCTTTATCTTTAAGTGCATCACTTGGTATATTATACTTTGACTTTTCGACTTTATTTGCCCACATAGCACTTTGTTTTGCTGATTCATCTAATCTTTTAATTTCTTTTTTTAATTTATTATTTAAATTAATTTCATAATTGTCAGTTCTATTTTTATTTAAATACCAAGTGCTAAAATTACCCTGACTTACACTAATCGAATTACGATTAATCGAAAGTATATGATCTACACACTTATCAAGTAATTTTCTATCATGAGAAACTAATATAAACCCATGTTTTTTCTTTAAATAATTACCTATAATATCTCTAGTTGAATAATCTAAATGATTAGTAGGTTCATCTATTAATAAAAAGTTATTATCATTTAAAAATAATATCGCAAGTAATACTTTATTTTGTTCACCATTAGATAAAGTCTTAAATGGCCTTTCTAGTGTATCACTAGTTATATTTAAATAAGATACTTCTCTATCTAACTCCCATTCTTCAATACTTGGATATATACTTTTAAGTATCTGATAAGAATTATTATTATAATTATCTATTTTATAGGGAAAATAAACAAAATTACTAGGTGATATTATCTTACCTGAATATTCATACTCACTCATAAGTAACTTTAAAAGTGTAGTCTTACCTCTACCATTTCTTCCAATTAAACCTAAATTCCATGAAGTATCTATGTTAAAAGAAATATTATCAAAGATCATATGATTATCATCATAAGAAAAAGTTAAATTTTTAACCATGATAGTACCCATAAATACCTCCATTTAACTATAAATAAATAATACTAACATTAATATCTTTATTATCTAATATATCAATAATATTACTATTATTGCATATTAAACATTTATTATTATATATATTACTACTTCCACAAGACATACAATAATTATTATCTCTAAATTTAACTAATACATACTTATTACCTATATTATTAATAATATTATGTATTTTATCTTTATTATTTCTTATATCTTTAATAGTAAATATGCCTATTTCTTTATAAGAATCTTTATTTATATTATTAATATCTATATTAATTTCATTATGATAAATAATATTATTAGTAATATTTTTAATACTACCATATTTATTACGATCACAAGTTACTAAATATTTATTAATATTAATATCAGATATTTCTCTATAATCAAAATTCATATTTAAATTATCTTTATATATCTTACATTTATTACTTATATAATCTATTATCTTTTCTGATATATTATCTATTTTTAAATATTCAGATGCTTCTTTTAAACCAATATAACCTATTGTTAATGTTGAATTACTAGTAAGTATATTATCTATCTTATCATTATCTTTTAATGATGATATACCGCCATATTCATAATGAAGTGGTGATACTTTGGAATTAAGTCCCTGAAGTGCATGATTACGACAAACTAATGCTTCTTTTGTAAGATTAATTCTTTCATCAAGTAACTTAAAAAATTCATCTTCACTATTAGAAGAAAGTGCTATATTAACTAAATTAATAGATACAATACCCTGATTAAATATACTATCAGTTAATATACTATTATTAACTTTAATAGGTATATTAATATAATTATTATCCATAATCGAATAAGTTTTACCATAATACTTATTCATAACACTTTCATTAATAAAACTAACTAACCCATTCTTAGATACTATATCAATAGCAGTATCTAATAAACTATTATATTTATTAACTAATATATCATTTAATACTAATACTATTTCTATATTATT
>OMVK01000012.1 GCA_900314465.1 uncultured bacterium
ATATAATGAAAGGGTTTTTTTGTACAAATTATCACTAAAGTTATCACAGAACCCCAGACTATCTGGGGGTTTTCTATAACAATAAAAAGCCTATTTTCATAGGCTTTTTTATTTAGACTTTTTACTAGATTTTTTAGTAGTTGTCTTTTTTGTTGTTGTCTTTTTAGAAGTACTCTTCTTTGCTGATGACTTACTCTTAGTAGTCTTTTTTGGTTCTTCTTTTTTCTCATCTTCAGCATCTTCATCTTCTTCATTTTCTTCTTCATCATCTGAATCTTCATCTGAATCATCATCTTCAGTTTCATCTTCATCGTCTGAATCTTCATCATCTTCATCAGAATCATCATTTTTTCTAAAGAAAATTATTAAGATAATTACAACAACAGTAATACCAAGAATAACATATCCGATTGTATCATTAGATTTAGTAGTAGTATTATCTTCGGTATCACTTGCATCAGTTGATTCTTCAGGGTTTGTCTCTTCACCAGTTATTCCAGAATCTTTTTCAACTTGAGCTACAACATCGACATAATCAGGATTTTCATATGCTTCTTTAATAGCAGCAGTTATCTGATCATTCATTGTATCTCCATAACCAGAGAAGTACTTATCTCCAATTACGAAAAATGGAACACCAGAAACACTATAATTAAAATGTTCTGCAACGCTACTCATTAAACTTGAGTTTGTTGAATTATACCAAACTTCAAAGTAAACAGTCTTGAACATTGTATTATAATTACTATCCTGTTTTAAAGTATTTTTCATATACTCTTCAAGTTCAGCACAATGTGGACATCCATTACCATAGAAAATATAAATATTTACTGGTTCACCACTTGCAGTTTTTGCTGAAGTTGTAGTTGTTGTTGCCTTCTTAGCATCAACTGACATAAATGGTAACATTATAGCGCATAATACTAAGAAAAATCTAACAAACTTTTTCATAACCATCTTCCTCCTTTAAAATACATAATAATTATAACATAAAATATCATATTCAATACTAAAAAGAACAAAAAAAGAAGAATTTCTTCTTCTATAAAGCAGTACTTGCACCTATTCCAAGAGGAATATTAGCAACAAACCACAAAAGTATTAATATTAACCACATAAACATAATAGCAATAGAATATGGTATTAAATAAGAAATACTTTCTTTTACTCCAGCTGCATCATTATATTTTTCTATATATGATATATATATAACAAAATATGCCATTACAGGAGTTAATATATAAGTAATTGATGAACCGGCTGAAAATATAAGTTGACTAAACTCAGGTGAAAAACCAGCAGTCATTAATGTTGGTACCGTAGAACCTGAAAGAATAGTCCATCTATTAACAAATGATGGTAAGAATAATGTTGTTATCATACTTATTACAAATAATAAAAGTATTAATGGTACACCACCAAAAGATGTATTCTTAATAATATTAGCAAAGAATGCTGTTATTAAAGAACCAATATTTGTATATTTAAATAAAGATATAAACATACTAGCAAAGAATATTAATACGATAACCTTACCTATTTCATCTAATGAATGAGATAAATAATTACATATATCACGATGATTATTAATCTTTCTTGCACCAAGTGCATATAAGAAACCAATCAAGAAGAAGAAGAATGTAACTATAAATACAAATCCACTATTAAAAAATGATTCATATCCAAATAACATATCTATATATCTATCTTGTGAATAATCAAGGAATTTACCACCAAATGGTGCATTAGGAATAATATTCCATATGAATATAAATAAATATATTATTGCTCCAAAAGATGCTATTAATAAACCTCTTTTTTCTCTTCTTGTAAGTGTTTCTTTATCTTCGATTATTTCATCACTATTTACTTCATACTTACCTAACTTAGGAGCAGTTATTTTTTCTGTTATATAAGTTACTATAATAGATGCAAATATAAGTGCAAATATCATAATTAATAAGTATGATGAAGAACCAATATTATATCCATTAGTTATTGTTCTTGCAGCCAGTTCAGTTGAATTAATAAGTTCTGAATCAACACTACTTATAGTTAAGTTAATTGCATAACCTAAGCCAACAGATGCAAAGGCATCAATTATGCCAACGCAAGGGTTTCTTTTACCATATTTAAATAATAAAGCACCAAGAGGTATAAATACAATGAAACTTAAATCACCTGTAATCGTAGATAACATACATAATAATGTAAATATGTAAGTTACTATATATTTTGGCATCTTCTTAGTAAGTAGGAAGAAAAATGAATCTAGAAAGCCACTTTCATCTAGTATACCAAAACCTATTAATACAATTAATAGCATACTCAATGGGGTAAAACTTGCAAAATTATAAACAGCATTTGAAAATATATACTTAAGTCCACTTAAACTAAATAGGGACTCTACAGTTACCAGTGTATTTTCTACAGCACCTGTCTTAACATTAACCGAACTATATGTAACTGATGCATCAAATAAATCTAATATTCCACTTAAAACAATCGTAATTCCAATAAGTAAAATAAAAGTCATCATCGGATGTAATAATATATTATTCTTAATCTTTTTTACTTTTTTCACTTATTACACCTTTAACTTTCTTTTTAAATTCAAGTCTATCCATCATAATCTCATGACCACAATTAACACACTTAATTTTAATATCAACACCATCACGTGTAATAACCCATTCGTTAGCTCCACATGCATGATTTTTCTTCATTATTACATGATCACCAATCTTAAAAGTAATATTATTTGTCATTATGCACCTCAATTTGTGGGAATGGTATAGATATCTTTTTTTCATCAAAAACATCTTTAACAATCTTATTTATTTCTCTTTTAATACCATATCTATTCTCAGATTTACAAGTTAAAGTTATCATATAATCTATCGATGAATCATTTAATTTATCAACACCTAAATAAGAAGCATTACCAATAACTTTATCAAGTTTACTTATTTTCTCACAAATCTCTTTCATAGCATCAACTACATTATCTATCTTATCATCATATGATGCAGAAAAAGTTAAATATAAATTTGTATTTGCCATAGATTCATTATAAACTGAAGATATTTCTCTATTAGCAATAATTAAAACAGTACCATCAGCATTTTGTATCTTAGTTCTTTTTAAACCAAAATCAATAACATGACCTTCAAAATCATTTATTTTAACTAAATCACCAACGACAAAATAATCATCCATTATAATATTACATCCGGCAATTATATCTTTTAGAGCATCTTGAAGTGCAAGACCAGCAACAACACCTATTACACCAATAGATGTAACAATGGCTGAAATATCAACACCCCAAGCAGATAGACATATAGCTAAAGCGACTAATATTATAGCATATTTAATAATATTTGATACTAGAATACTAATAGTATTCTTTTTCTTAGATTTATAATTATCATTTTTATCAAGTATTTTTTGAATAGATTTTTTTATTATTTTATTTACTACTATAGCAACTACTATAGTAATAGCAGGTATTATAATCTTATCTGATGTTATAAAATTTAAAAACATAATTAATCACCTACTTCAATATTTAATATTTCAAGTATACGTTCTAAATCTTTTTGTGAATCAAATGGTATAGTTATATTTTTATCATTTATACATACTCTAGTACCAATTTTTTCTCTCATTACTTCTTCATATATTTTATATCTAGGATTACTTGTCTTTACTTTCTTTACTACTGGTTTATTCTTTCTAACATCTTCACCAGAAGCAATAACTTCAAGTTCATGAACACTTATTCCATCTCTTTTAATTTTATTAGCAAGTTCAAGTATTAGATTTTTATCTTGAAGTTTTGATAAAACACGAGCATGAGACATACTAATATCATGATTAATTACATCTTTTTGTACTTCATCTGGTAAATTTAATAAACCTAAAATGTTAGTAATATAACTACGAGATTTCTTGAATTTATTAGCGACTTCTTCTTGAGTTAAATGCATTTTATCCATGAAGTTTTTGTATGCTTTAGCTTCTTCAATTGGACTTAAGTCTTCTCTTTGAATATTTTCAAGTAAAGCTATTTCCATCATTTCTTCATCATTAAAATCTTTAATGATTGCAGGTATGGTTTCAAGTCCAGCTAGTTTTGTCGCTTTTGTTCTTCTTTCACCAGCTATTAGTTCATATCCTTTTATACTCTCTTTAACAATAATTGGTTCAAGAACACCATGTTCTTTAATTGATTCAGCAAGTTCTTCTAGAGCTTCTTGGTCAAAGTGAACTCTAGGTTGATAAGGATTGCTTCTTATCTCACTTACTTTAATCATTTTAATTTCACTTTTAGGGGTATTATCAACAATATTTTGTTCAAATGTATCAAAATCTAGTTGTTCAGATGAAAATAATTGTTCAAGTCCTCTCCCTAATGCTTTTCTATTTTGCGCCATCTCTTTCAATAACCTCCTTAGCTAAATTATGAAATGCTTCGGTTGCCCTATTTGTTGGGTCATATTCATTTATTGGAACTCCATGTGAAGGAGCTTCAACTAATCTTATTAAGCGTGGAATTATTGTATTAAATGTTTTATCACCAAAGTAGTTTCTAACTTCATCTACGACGTCAAGACCTAAATTAGTTCTTTGATCAAGCATAGTTAATAAGACTCCCTCGATTTCCAAATGTGGATTCATTCTCTTTTGTGTAATTATAACAGTATTTAAGAGTTGAGTTAAACCCTCAATTGCAAAATACTCACATTGAACAGGTATAATTATTGCATCACTTGCAACAAGTGCATTAAGTGTAAGTACACCAAGTGAAGGTGGACAATCAATAATAATATAATCATACTTATCTCTAATTGTATCAAGTACTTTTTTTAATTGTTCATTCATCTTAAAATCTTTACTATCTTGAGCTTTTTCAACAAATTCGATATCCACACCAGCAAGATTAATAGTTGCAGGTAGCACAGATAAATTAGTAAACTTTGTTTTTATAATTGTATCTTGAATATTTGCTGTTCCAACAAGCACTTCATATATAGATGATTCTATATCTCCCTTATTTATTCCAAGACCAGTAGATGCATTACCTTGAGGATCCAAATCGACAAGCAATGTCTTTTTTCTTAATTTACCAAGTGCAGCAGATAGATTTATACTAGTTGTAGTCTTACCAACGCCACCTTTTTGATTAACTAAAGATATTATTTTTGCCATATATATTCCTCAACTTTCTCATTATGTACCTAATAATTATAACATAGTATCCCTAAAAATAAATTAAAAAGAGTATATAAATACTCTTTAACAATGTGAATTATCTAAGATTTCATCATTTAATATATCCCCAGGATAATTAATATCTACTTCTTTAATATGAACAGTTCCATTATCACAAGTATAATAATCAAACTTATTATCTTTAGTAAAGAATGGATAATTTAAATTAATATCTTCATCACCATATTTATAATTATAAATAATATTATATACACTAGTTAAATAATTACCTTTTTTATCATATACTTTAGCTTCACTATTCATTAATAAAATAATATTAGAATCATTTACAATAATATAATAATCATCGGTTTTATTTAAATAATTATTATCTTCATTATCATATGTATATAAAGGAATAATGGCATCACTAGTAGTCATTAATCCAGAACCTTTACTACATGTATTACTGTCAGTATCATAATTAGTACAATTAAAATCAAATCTTGCACCAGAATAAACAGTATTATAGGCATAATCACCATTTGGTGTAACACCATTTAAGATGTCTGTTAAAGATGCACTAAAATTACTAACAACATATTTACTTGCATCTATAGATGAATTATTATCATCACTACTTTGACTACTTTGATTATTATTATCTTTATTACTAATAGTAGTTGTGGTAGTAACATCATTATTCTTTACAATAGTCTTATTATTATTTTCAAGTTTATTACTATAGTTAATTAAAAATATTGATACAATAGCCCCAATAACTAAGATAATAATGGCAACTATTATACTAATACTAACTTTCTTAGTATTACCCTCTTTATTCATTAAGCATCACCTTATTACAATTATAATATAGTAGATAAAAAAATTCTACTTTTCTGTAGAATTTTTTATAGCCTTTTCAAGTTCTTCTCTACTCATTTTAGAATAACCTTTAATGCCTAAATCTTTAGCTTTATCACGTAAATCATCTATTGATTCATCGTCATCTTTTTTAGTTTTAGCTTTAGCATCTTTTTCTTCATCAGTAGAAATATGACCTGTACTAACAAGTTCTTCGATTTCTTCTTTAGTTATTATTTCTTTTTCAATTAAAGTATTAGCAATTAATCTTACTAGTTTTTCATTTTCTTTTAAGATTCTTGTTGTTTCTTTATAACATTGATTAATAATCTTTTGTACTTCTTTATCAATCTCAAGTGCAACAGCATCAGAGAAATCTCTATTTTTATTATAATCTCTTCCTAAGAAGACTCCTTCACTTTGTTCCTCAAGTTCGATGGGTCCTAAATCAGACATACCATAACGAGTAACCATAGCACGAGCTATCTTAGTAGCCTTTGAGAAGTCATCACTACCACCAGTAGTAATTTGTCCTAAGAATAATTGTTCAGATACTCTACCACCAAGTAAACCTGTGATTTGTCCAAGTAATTCTTGTTTAGTAGTAACAGCCATCTTTTCTTCTTTAGGAAGCATCATGGTATATCCACCAGCTACACCACGTGGAATAATAGTAATTTTTTGAACAACTTCAGCTTCAGGTAATTTTAAACCAACAACAGCATGTCCAGCTTCATGAATAGCAACTAATTCTTTTTCTTTATCAGTATACTTTCTAGACTTTTTAGCTGGTCCCATAAGTACTCTATCAGTTGCTTCATCTATTTCAGACATACCAATTGAATCTTTATTATCACGAACTGCAAGTAAAGCAGCTTCATTTAATAAGTTTTCAAGATCAGCACCAGAGAAACCTGGAGTTCTCTTAGATAATGCTTCTAAATCAACACTATTATTGAATTTTTTACCTCTTGCATGAACTTTAAGTATTGCAAGTCTTGCTTTTTGATCTGGTAAACTAACAGTTATTTGTCTATCAAATCTTCCTGGTCTTAATAATGCAGGATCTAGTACATCTGGTCTATTAGTTGCAGCAATTACAATAATACCTTCATTAGCACCAAATCCGTCCATTTCTGTAAGTAATTGGTTAAGTGTTTGTTCTCTTTCATCATGACCTCCACCTAAACCAGTACCTCTTTGTCTACCAACGGCATCTATTTCATCAATAAATATTAAGCATGGAGCATTTTGTTTAGCTTCTCTAAACATATCACGAACACGTGATGCACCAACACCAACAAATAATTCAACGAAATCAGAACCACTTATATAATAGAATGGAACATTAGCTTCACCAGCTACACTTTTAGCAAGTAAAGTTTTACCAGTTCCAGGAGGGCCTACAAGTAAAACACCCTTAGGTATTCTTGCACCCATCTTATTATATTTCTTAGGGTCTTTTAAGAAGTCAATTAACTCAGCAACTTCTTCTTTTTCTTCATCAAGTCCAGCTACATCACTAAATTTAACTTTATGTTTATCATCAGCAAGTTTAGCTTTACTTTTACCAAAATCAAATGAAGAATTATTAGTTCTACTTAATCTTGAGAATAAATATATTGCAGCTACTACAACTATAATAGTAGGTACAATATCAAGTAATATTACCATAGCACTTGAATTAGATGGATCAGTTTCAACTTCCCATTTAAAACCACTATTTTGATAATATGTAGTAAGTTCTTGCTGAACAGTTTCAGAAAGTGGAGCATAAACTACAAAATACTCATTATTTTGGTAATTTTTTAATTTACCTTTAATATAATAAACACCATCACTTGAATGTTCAGATGTGCTTATTTCTGTTACATTACCTTCACTTAAATCATCAATTAATTCATTATAAGAAATTTGATTAACTGATGTGTTACCACTGCCAAACATAATCAAGACAACAATAACAACAATTGCAAGTACAAGATAAGGTATAAATTGTCTTACATTATTCTTTTTCATCATTATTCTCCTTCTTTTTACACGTAATTATTATATCATAGTATTTACTATTTGAAATATCAAATTTACTCTTCTTAATACCTGGTATCCATAAAATATTATTATTACTATCAACAAGTAATGGAATGCTTTCTCTTATACTAACAGGTATTTTATTTTCAATAAATATTTCTTTAACTTTCTTTTTATTATTAAGATTCTTAACTTCTATTACATCACCATCTATCTTACTTCTAAAATATAATGGTAATTTAATATCTTTACTATTTAATCTAATAATATAATTACTATTATCTAAACTATTATTAACTCTTTCAAAATAATAATTATTAATATTTAATTTATCCATAAATTCTATTTTATTAATAGTTTTACTATTAATATTCCTAGTAAATATTAATTTATTATATTCTTTAATAACATATAAGTTATCAGGTAATTTTAATTTAATATTAGGTTTATTACTAGATATACATTTTTCTATTTCTAAAATATTATTATCATTAATTAAATATAAATTATCTAAATAATACTTTCTAATAATTTCAAATAACATATTCTTTTTAATTAAATCATCTAATTTATTATATTCATCTAAATCTAAGATATTATCTTTAAATATGTTATTCATATAACTATATGTTATTTTATTAACATAATCATAATAACTCTGTAATTCTATATGATATTTTAAGAATTTTAAATGCACATTTTTATCTTCACTCTTTAATATAGGTAATATTTTATGTCTATATCTATTACGTAAATGGTCTAAATCATTATTAGTTTTATCTATCGCATATGGTATATCTAATCTATTACATTCATTAATAATATAATCTTTAGTTAAATATACAAGTGGTCTAATTATCTGATATGTATCTTTATTAGTTATTAAATTAAATCCTGCATAACCATTTAAATAACTACCTCTTACTATACGCATTAATATAGTTTCCATTAAGTCATCACCATGATGTGCTGTAAATAAATATTTACTATGATATTTATCTATTATTTCTTTAAAGAATTCATATCTTTTTTCTCTAGCTACTATTTCTGTATTATTCTTGGGTAAGTTAAATAATTCTTTTCCTTCAAATATAATATTATTATTATTAATGCAATAATTATTAACCATTTGATATTCAGCATCAGATTCTTTACGTAAATGATGATTAACATGTGCACATACAATTTTATAATTAAGGCTTTTTAATGTATATAAAAGAAACATACTGTCTGGTCCACCAGATACACCAACAACAATATAATCATTTTTACTAATATTTAAACTATCTAAAAACTGGTAAACTTCTTTCATATAACTCCTTAATACTTGATAGTATAAAACACAAATATGAAAATAACAAGAAGAAAATAGCACTCTTATTAATTAATTGCTAATTTTGCATATTTAAGCAAGAAAAAAGCCTTGAATAAACAAGACTTTTGGAAATAGTTTTTAACGTTTTGTAAATTGTGGTGCTCTACGTGCTTTAAGTAAACCATATTTTTTACGTTCTTTAACACGTGGATCGCGTGTAATCATACCTGCAGCACTTAAAAGTTTTCTATAAGATGTATCGCTAGTAGGATCAGTATTTTTATCATATTTTAATAATGCTCTACTAATACCAAGTCTAATAGCACCAGCTTGTCCTGAATAACCACCACCACGAACAACTACATCGATATCGAATGTTTCAACATTATTTGTAACTGTTAATGGTTGCATTAAATCCATAACAAATATTTTAGAAGGAAAATATTCATTAACATCTCTTCCATTAACAGTAATCTTACCTGTTCCTGGAGTTAATTTAACTTGTGCAGAAGATTCTTTTCTTCTTCCGCTAGCAGTAATAACTTTTTTATCCATCATTTACCTCCTATAATTCAATAACCTTAGGTTTTTGTGCCTTTTGATCATAATCAGGTCCAGCATATACGAATAATTTCTTACCCATAGCATTTCCTAATTTAGTCTTAGGTAACATACCCTTAATTGATCTTTCAACCATTTCTTCAGGATATTTATCAATCATTTCTTGAGCAGTTCTTTCTCTTAAACCACCTGGGAATCCTGAATGATTATAATACATCTTATCAGTTAACTTTTTACCAGTTAATTTAACTTTAGCAGCATTGATAACAATTACATAATCTCCACAATCAACATGAGGGGTATAAGTAACTTTATCTTTACCAGTTAAAATATTTGCAACTTTAGTAGAAAGTCTACCTAATGTAGCGCCTTCAGCATCTACAACATACCAATTACGTTTAACTGTTTCCTTATTTTCCATGAATGTCTTCATATCTTTTTTCCTTTCAAGTCTCTTATCTAATTTAACTTCCCACATCAAATTAAATATTGAGATTTAAAATGTACCATTTAAAATTATATGATAACTAATATTCAAAAGTCAAACAAAATACGTAAAAATAACTAAATATTATCATATTCTATCTTCATTAGGTATAAACCATTACTAGGTAATGCTACATAATGGTATATATTTTCTTTATTATCAAGCATTTCTTTAATACATATAGGTTCTATTTTCTTAGCACCTACAAGTACTAATGCACCCATCATATTTCTAACCATATATGTATAAAAACTCTTACCTATAAATTTAAAATATATAATACTATTTTCTTTGTATATATCTATATCATATATAATTGAATTATAATTATCTCTTTTACCAGTTACATATGCTTCATAATCATGCATACCTATTAGATATTTAGAAGCTTCTTTCATTAAATTAATATCTAAATTTTTATTATAATTATATATATGTGAATTATTAATAGCATCATACTCACCTATATTTATCTTATAAATATAAGTTTTCTTTTTAGCACTAAATCTTGCATGTATATCTTTACTTACTTTTTTTACATTAGTTATATGTATATCATTTGGAAGTAAGCTATTCATAGCACTCATTAAACCATTTTCAGGAACATTAACATCTAAATCAACATGAAACACTTGTCCATAAGCATGAACTCCTCTATCAGTTCTACCAGCACCTTTAATTGTAACATGCTTCTTGTTTATAACTTTTAGTGCACTTTCAAGACACCCTTGAATAGTCATTTTATCAGGTTGCACTTCAAAACCATAATAATTACTACCATCATAAGAAACAGTAATTAAATATCTCATTAACAAACACTCCTATAAATATCTTTTAATAATTCTTTACTATCTAAAGTATAACTTAAATTTGCATTTTTCTTATTAGCCATCTTAATAAAACTAATAATCTCAGGTTCTTCTACATAATTATCAAGCTTAATTAAGTCATCCATAGTACCATAATATACACTTTTACTACCATTAATAACATCAATTATTTCACATATCTTATCTAAAAAATATAAATCATGAGATACAACAACTATTTCTCTATTATCTTCTTTTAATTTTCTAATTAAATTAATAATATTCTTTTTTTCTTTATATGTTAAACCTACTTCAATATTATCAAGTATAATTAAATGTTTATTATTAATAATAACATATATTAATAATATATATTTAAATATAGTTCTAGGTAAATATTTAATCTTATATTTTAAATAACAAGTATCTATATTTAATTCTTTAAATAATTCATATATATTATTATCTATCTTAAAACTATAACCATTTAAAAATCTTTTAACACTCCATTCATCATCATAATCTATACCATCTACATCTATTTCTTTATTTAAATTAATAATATCTCCATAATAACCTAATATATATTTATCACTATCTTTATAACTAGAATTAGAATATACTACTTCCATAATTTATTCACAAGCTTTCTATCATCATAATATACTTTATCTATTAAATTATATAATATTAAATTCTGACTTAAATCTATTATAAATGGAAGTTTAATACCCATATATGGAAGTATTGAATTACCATCACATACATCTTTAATATTACCATATAAAACAGATTTACCTTCATTCATAACCATAATATCATTAGAAAACATAAGTTCATTAGCATCACTAGTAACATTAATTAAAGTAATATAATTATCACTTATATATTTAAATAAATTTTTTTTAGTATATTTATCTAAATAATTAGTTAAATTATCTATAGCTATTATCTTAGGATTAATAACTAAATAAGAAAGTATTTTAACAAGTATTCTTACATTTAATGGTAAATTATCAAGTCTTTCATGTAATAAAGAATTAATATTAAATATTTCACTTATTTTAATAACCTTAGCTACAGCTTCATCAAATCGATAATTTAATTCTTGTAAATGATAACATAATTCTTCCATTACATATTCTTTATAATAAATATCATCATTTAATACAACACATATATTATTCTTTAAAAAATCTACATCATATTTCTTAATACATATATCATCTATATAAATATCACTATTATCTATATGATTACATAATTTATTTAAAAAATATGTTTTACCTGAATTAGTAGGTCCGATAATAGTTACAATATTACCATCTATATCCATATCTATATTCATATCTTTAACTACTAATTTATCCATAACCTCAAACCACCTATATTTTTAAACATTAATAATTATTATAGTATAAACACTTATAAAATTAAAGAAAATATTTAAGACCACTACTAGTATATTAATAATATAAAAAGCATATCTAATTTATAGACATGCTTTGTTTATTCTTTAACAGTGTTGGAAGAACACCTAACATTTCATCATCAGTTATTTCTCTAAGTCTAATATTATTATCAACAGGTTCTGCGATTAAATAATACATTTCATCATATGATACTTTATCATTATTTAAATCTACTTCTGTTACTAATACATATTTTTTATTATTAACATCTTGTTCATCAAGAACTAATACTTGAGTTCCATCAGCAAGTTCAAATATACAATCTTTCATAGACTTCTACCTCCACTTATATAATTTGCTTCTTTAAGCATTTCTTGTGTAATTCCTAAATCATCAGCATTAAACCAACCAAGTGGTGTCCCATCTTGTGAACCTAGGGCAATCATTTGTTTTCCATCTACAACATTAGTATTTACAATCTTACAATCTTTAAAATAAGAACTAATAATATGAAGTGGTTTACTATCTGTAGATGCTCTATATGCATATTCAAAATTACTTGCATCTATATGATCTAAATCAATTGAAGGTTCTTTAGTTGGTGTTGGAGTTGGCGTTGGATCAGGCTGTGGATTTGGTTTAGGCTGTGGTTGTGGATCAGGTTCTGGTTGAGTATTTGGATCTGATTTAACAGCATTTTGAGTTTCTTGTTCATGAGCAACTTTTGCAGCATCCATTTGACCTTTTATCATTTGACCTACTTTACCAGCAGCATAACCTACCATTACACCATTTAAGACAGCTTGAACATTTGGTTTATTATACCAAGCAATTACTTTTGATATTCTTGGATGTTTTTCTGGGTCTTTTAATTCTTCACCTTTAGCTACCATTTTTACAATAATATTATCAGGGTTATCTTGATGCTTACTAGCATATTTTTTTGCTAAATTACTAGTAAATTTCAAAGCACGGTTTACACCAATAATAACTCCAGGAACTGGACCAGGAATAAATGATATTCCAACACCAGCAGCTACACCTAAACCAAAGAAGACAGCTTTTTGTATCTTAGCTTTTCTCTTCGCAGCTTTTTCTTCAGGTGTCATTTCTTCATTTTTAGATTCATATTTTTCTTGTTCTTTATCATCAGCTTTTTGTTCTGATTCATCTTTTTCTTTATCATTTTCTTCATCAGAAGTATTATTACCTGGTGTACTGTCAGTAGTATTAGTTTTATTTGGATTATCAATTTCCTTCTTATCTTCTTTACTTCTCTGTCTCTTTTTTCCAGATAAAATATCTATTACTTCTTGTTCTTTATTATTTATATCATTAATTTTATCTTGAGTTTGTTTTATTTGATTATCAATATCTTTAACTTCTTTACTATCTTCAGAATAATCAAGTAAATTAATATATGTATTTCTAGATTGATTTAAATCATCAATAGTCTTATTTAACTTATTTACTTCTAAAGCCATCTTAGGTTTTAATTCATTAACAAATTTATTTATATATATTACTTGAGATTCTAACTTTGATTTTAAATCAGTTAATTTTTTTGTACTTTCAGCTAATTCAGGATCTTTACTAGGATCATAATTAGAATCAAGTGCCTTTTTTGTAGCTATTTCAATATCATATTTATTTTTTAAACTATCAAATTCATCAGAAGTTCGTTGATATACTTCTAACATTCTATCAAGTATTTTAAAATCTACATCTAAAGTTGTTTCAGGCCTATATTCTTGAGTAGCAGGTGTTTGACTTGTAACAGGTGTTTCTTGAGTACTAGGTGTCTGACTTGTAACAGATGTTTCTTGAGATTCACTTGTTTTAGCTAATGGTGTAAATGGTTGCCCATCTAACCTTGCTGCATCTTCAAACTCTTTTGTTCCTGGTACGTAACCTTGTGCTACATAATCATCATATGCTTCAGGATTCATATGATATTCTTCTGCTGTTGGTATATAGTCACTTGATTGTTCATCTGCATTTACTTTTGTAGTCGTAGCAACTGGTTCCTCATAATTTGCTTCGACTACTTCATAATCATTAGAAACTGGTACTACTTCTTTTTTATTATTATCTACAGGTACTGTTTGAGTTTCAGAGATATTTGCAACCTCAGTATTTTCTTCTTTAACTCTATCAGTATTATTATAATATTTATTTTCTTCAAGTTTTTTAATATCTTCAGATGTTAATGAAGGTACTCCATTTTCAAAATTCTTTGTTTCAAAATGACTAGCATCAAAATAAGAATTAGACCTAAATAAATCCGAATTCATAAATTCATTTGGTAATACAAATTTTACAGCATTTTCTCCAATATTCATATTTCCTATTTGACTAGCAAGATTAGCTATTTGATTATCTAACATTTGAAGATTGTCTTTGTTTTTTTCAAAAATACGACTTTCGTATAAATCATATAATTCATTTATTTTAGTATCAATATTATTTAATTCGTCATCGGTTAATAGTTTATGATTTACCATTGATTCTATATCATCTATAGTGGTTGGTACTCTTGAATTTAAACTATCTATGATATAATCTTTATCAACAATAGCACCTTTAACATCATCTCTTCCAGGTTTAAATAAACTACTATTTTGTAAATCACTAAACTTTAAATAACTTAACTGATTGTTACTACTTATATTCTTCTTATCAATAATATCTTCACAATTTTTTATTTCTTGTTCTACTCTTTTAGCATCTTCAGGAGTATTAACTTCATTTATTCTAATCAAATATAATTTATATAATTCATTTATGTTGTTTTGAATAGATTCAATATTTTCCTTTGATAAGTAATTATTCATTATTAATCACCACTTTCTTGATAATATTTCATATAATCATATGTAATTGCAGTAACTTGTTTACTAAATTCAGGTAATAATTCATTTATTTTATTCTCATCTTCTAATACTTTTATATTAGTTCCATCATAATAAATAATCTTATAAATATTTAATGAATTATCATCTTTATCTAATTGATTTACAAATCCATATGTTATACCAAATGAATTAATAGTTGATATTATATAGTATGTATTATTATCATCTAAAGTTATTAATTCATCAGAAACAATCTTATTATCCATATATTACACCTCTATCTTAAATAAATTATAACACACGATAAATCTCTATTAAAGAAAATAACAAAGTGTATATGCTTTGTTATTTAATCTATTAAATCATCTATGTCTACTTCATCACTATGATTTAATGCAAGCCCGATTACAAATATATATGAAAGACAATACATCCAAACCATTAATAAAGCTATATTAGCAAGACCACCATATAAAAGTATATAATTATTCATATGTCTTGCGATATATTCATATATCATAGTAATAATAAACCAACCAGTAGTAGTAACAATAGAACCTAAATTAATATGAGATTCATTTCTTACTCTATCTGGACAAAAATTATAAAAGAATTTAATTATTAATAGTAATAATATATATTCTAATGGATATTTTAAATATCTAAGTACTGAATATATTTCTTTACCATATTTAAAAGTGAAAAATGTATTAGTTAATTTACTACCATATAAATTAAATACTAATAAGATAATAAATAAGAATATTAACATTAAAGACATAAACATAGCTTTTAATCTTCTTCTTAGCCAAGTAGATTGTTCGATACCATATATTTGATTACTTATAAGTATTATTGAATTAAAACCAGATGATGATAAATAAAACATCCATATTATTAATATTATAAATAGAAAACTAATACCTGTTGTATCAAGTGGTGGTAATAAATAATTAGCACCACCTGGTATAAATGAATTAACTAAGTCTATTAATAAATTATAATCAAAACCAAATAAATTAGCAGCATAACATGAAAGTGCAAGTAATGGTACTAATGAAAGCATCATTGAAAATGTCATTTGACCAGGTAAAGATGCCATCTCTGGCATCTTTATAATTGCAATTATTTTTAAAAAATATTTTTTAGCTGTATCTTTAAAATTACTATTTTTCTTTTTCTTCTTCATCAATTATCTCCTGATAATTTTCTTTGTTTTCTCTCATTTTAATCAAAGCTTCATTATAACAATCTTCAACTAGTTTAGTATCATCTTCAATAATTGAAAAACCTAAAGCAACTGTTTCATCATGTGGAAGTTTCTTAAATTCCTTCATTAACTTTTTCATATAAGAAAGAATTTGTTTTTCTGGATATCCTACCATATATACTAAGAATTCATTACCATCCATTCTCATAATTTCTGTATTATCTATTTGCGTCTTAATTAATACATTAGCAACAGCTTGAATAACTTTGTCCCCTTCAACATGTCCATAAGAATCATTAATATTCTTAATACCATTAATATCTAGAACCACACATGCTTGAGGATATATAGTATTCTTATTCCATACACTTAATCTATCATTATAATAAGTACGATTCTTTAATGAAGTTAATGAGTCCATATATCTTAATTTATCATTCTTCTTAACTTTAGTATTTAATTTAATCTTTTTACGATCAAATCTATAGAAGAATATAGATAAAACAGATACACATATAATAATTAATACATATCTAGCAATATTACCAAACATATCACCTTTTTTATCAACATTATTATATGTAGTAATACCATATCTTACTAAATCACTAGGATCTATTGTCTTAGTATAAGCATTAAATAACTTATAAAAAGTATCAGTATCATTACGATATCTAAATGTATAAGTACTATCTTCATAAGTACCTTGATATCTAGATGAATAATCATTAGTTAATCTATTTAAATAATATTTAGCAGTATAACTATCAATTACTATAATAGCATGTTTCTTAACTATCTTTTTAAGTTCATTAGGTGTTTCATAAGTATTAATATTAATACCAGGTAAATCTTTAATCATGTCATATAAATATGAATCTTTTAATACATATACATCTCTATATGATAAACCATATATATTAGATAAAGATAAATCTATACTATTATCTGCTACTATTTCATAATCTATTCTACCTAGGGAACCACAATCTATATAATTAGTAATAATATCATAATAATTATAATATAAATCTATATCACCATTAATAGCAGCTTTAGCTAAATCAGTAGCATTATCATAACGTCTATAAGTAAATTCAGTATTAGAAAACTCTGAGAAACTTCTTAAATATTGAGCAGTAATACCACCATATTCACCAGATTCAAGTATTTCATATGGTCTATTACTTGTAAAACCATAAGTATACTCTTTATTAGTAAGTTCTCTTTCTTGTGATTCAGTAATACCAAGTTTATCAATAAATAATTTATAATTATTCTTATTATAAGAATCATTAAAATCTTTATTTTTCCATTTATTAAACTCTTTAGTAAGTATTGAATTAGCTACAGTATCACTACCTAATCTTAAATAATAATACTTATTTAAATCAGATATATGAGCTAGTATATTAATACCATTAGCAAGTAATTCATCTTTATATTCATTTAATGGTACTAAAGCATAGGTTAGCGAACTATCAGATAAAGCATTAGTAATATCAGAATAACTTTCATAAGTCTTAAAAGAATTTTTATCAGTATTATAATATTCACTTACTTTATCAACTTGACTACTAATTATACCAACACCTAAAGATGGAATATCATCAGTATCATAATATATACCAGTATTTTTACTAACTAATACATAGTGATCTTTATATAATAATAATTTATTATTATCATAATTATCTAATATTTCAAAACCAATACCATCATTCTTAGATAAATAAGATACTGTATTTTCATTTACTTTAATTCCCAGGTCTTCACTTAAATAATTAACAAAATCAAAAAATACACCAGTACCTGTATAACCAAATATAGGTATATCATTAGGTATAGTAATTGATAATACATTAGCATTATTTTGATCTAACCATTTTTTCTCATCATTAGATAAGTTATTAGCATTAACAAATATTCGATATGAAATTATACCAAATATAATAAGAAAAGCTATTATACCAGATATAATAATTATAATTTTTCTACTTATTTTCATTATATCACCTATTCAGATGTTGCACTTGTAGTTGTTTCATATGAATAATTACCCCATGAAATAACAGTTCTACTTGCACTCTTGCTTCCTAAATATGGATTCATGCCTTCACGACTTACGATAAATTGAAAGTCATAGTAACTCTTTTGTTCATCAGTAAACTTAGTTAACATTTCAGCACATACACTTTGAACATCATCATTACTCTTATCAGAACTCATAGTTAAGTCAACATAAATAATTTTACCTTGTATTCTAACAGATTCACTTAATACACCGTCTGCACTACTTAAAAAACTATTTGCTTCGCTAACTTCAGAATCAACAGGATAATTTTCAATACCATCAAGCCTATTACCATATACAGAAGTAGTAGATTGTTTAATAAAATAAATAGCCATAGTTAATAATATAATAATTAAACATGTAATAGTAACAAGCATTAATATACAATAAATACGATTATTATTATAAAACTTTTTTAATTTACTCATTATTCTTAATCACCTCAAAATACGTAATTAAATTATACTACATAAATATTTCTAATAAAAGATATCAAAAATAAGTAGTATAATGCAAGAAAACCTTATTACTCTTCACCAACGTTTTATTATTTTAATTACTTAATGATGTTAATGCACGCATAATTTTATCTATATCTGTATTTTCAAGTTCTTGAATAATATGCAAATATGTTTTTTGTGTTGTATTAATACTAGAATGACCTAATCTATGTGCAACACTTACAACAGATACACCAGCATATAAAAGTAGTGATGCATGCGTATGCCTAAGACCATGTATAGATATTATAGGTATATCAACGTTTTTACAATGTCTTGCTAATATATCATTAACTGTTGAATTATATATTCTTTTGTTAATAAATATAGGTTTATTAACATCCAAGTTTTTAACCAGTTCAGAAAATTGTATTACAGTTTGCCAATCAAGTTGAACTTTTCTTTCTGATGATTTATTCTTAGTAGGTTCAAATTGTCCATTTGCTTCTTTATAGTTCCAAGTCTTATCAATATTTAATATTTGATGTTGAAAATCAAAATCATCTGGTGTAACTGCTAATGCTTCAGAAAATCTTAAACCTGTTTTAGCAATTAAATATATAAGCCAATCGCAATTAATATCCTCTTTTAATTCTAAATCAGATATTAGTTTTTGTAATTCAAATTGATTAAGAAACTTTTCTTTTTTTTCTCTAGTTGGATTTTTACCTTTTATAATAGCTTTTCTTGTAGGATCTTTTTCAATTAAACCATCATCTACAGCATCTAAAATACAAGCTTTAATTTGATGATGAAAATCCATAGTACTTTGTCTTTCATGTTCTTCAGCATATTTATTTAATAATTCTTGATAAGTTATTCTATTTAAATCTCTTAATTTTAATTTAGGTACTATTCTTTTTAACCATTTTAGTGCTAATTTATATTTTTGCATAGTAGTTTTTCTAATAGCACCTTCTTTATAAACATTAATCCATCGTTCAAAATATTTATAAAGTAATTCATTACCATCGTAAGTGTTCAATTTACTATCAACTCCTCTTTATTTATATAACGTTGATGAAGGGTGATAAGGCGGTCGAGGGTATCCATATACTTACCAATTTTAGCTTTTTCAGATAAATCATTTGGCATATAAAAAGCAAGTTGTTGAAGGGTCGAGTATTTCACACGACGTTTTTCAATCAAAGAGCCAGTTGCAGCGTTATCAAAAATATTCATCGCCGTGGGTGTTTTGAAATACGAATTCCAAAATCCACTGCATTTGTCATCATCAATCGAAAACACATCATAATAGCCGGAAACACTTACAGTAAAAGCATTTTGATTATATCCAAGCGCTCCAAATCTTAGATTCATTGGATTGGTAACAAACTCATTGGGCCTTACAATTTTGAATAAATCCTCTGTTTTGGTCACAAGGGAACTTCTTTCATAACGGTCTGTTTTTGGCGTGACGCCACTTTCAATTGTCAAGCTGTACAGTGGGTTACTTTCAAAATCAGAGGTTCGAATATTACGCTCTTGCAGAATCTCTCCTAACTTACGCTGTTCCAAATCATCAGCAAAACCTTTAAATCTAATTTTAGGTGTTTTATTATTATTCACTACTATTCACCACCAATTAATTTCTTTAATTCTTCTAGTCCCTTCATATCATATTCAGAACCAGTTAATTCATCAATCATACTAGATAAATCTTTTTCAACTTTATTAATCTCACTATCAATATCATTTAATGTTTGACTATATTTATTAGAAATATTTTCTATATTTTTACAAAAATTATTAATAATATCATCTATGATCTTATTAATACCATCAATTATTGGATCTATCCACTTTTTATTTAATAATATACATATTTCTTCATATGATAAATTTTTTAATTCTTTCTGTGCTTCTATTTCTATTTCTTTATTACAATCTTTTATTTCTTTATTTAATTTTTTTTGTTCATCAAACAAATAATTTACTTCAACTATTTTAAGTTTAACATCATTTAACTTCACCGTCAATAGTTTTTGTTAAATTTAATTAAACTTTTTTGACATTACACTAAACTTTTACTATAATATAAATAGAGAAAAGGAAAGAGGCAACAGTATGAATAGTAATTTAAAAACAAGATTAAGATATGCATTAAATTTAAGAGGTTTTACTCAGCAACAACTAGTTAACAAAACAGGAATTAGTAAATCATTGATTAGTCAATATTTATCTGGAGTTTCTAAAGCTGGTAACGATAAATTGATGAAAATGGCAGCTGTTTTAGATGTTAATCCTGTTTGGCTAATGGGTTTTGACGTACCTATGGATGATAATGTTGATAAAACACGTGAACAATTATCTAATGGAAACACACTTGATGAAAAAATAAGTAATGAAATCAAAAGCTTATCTGATGATGATAAAAAAGTTATCTTATCAGTTATTAATAGTATGAAAAAGTGAGGTGATATTATGAAAGGAATTATGTTTGCTATTGGAGGATTAGTTGAATAGGCTATAGTTATGGTTGCACTACTTTTACCATTCTATGTATTTTGTGGATTTATAGGTTCAGTCGAAAAAAATTGTTTTGATATTGCTGTGCTTATAATAACGTTAATAATAATTTTTGTTGATGTTTCATTTATATATTACAAATACGTAAATTTTGAAGCAAATTCGCATACTTACTAAGTAATAAAAAGGAGGTTTTGGTTATGCCAGTATACAAAAGTAAAAGAATAACTAAAGATGGAAGATGTTATTTCTTTAAGGTATCTTATAAAGACATCTATGGTAATTCAAAAACATATATATCTAAATCTTTTAAAACTAAGAAAGAAGCAGAATTAGAAGAAGCTAACTTTAAAATTAATATAGGTAAACTAGCGAGTAAATCGTCTATCACATTCAAAGAAGCATATGATGAATGGTATCAGCATCACAAAAACACTGTAAAAATACAAACACTACCAAAGTATAATAATTACTTTAAGCACTTAGAACCTATTTTTAATACCAAATTAGACGAGTTTAACCTATCTAGGTATAATTTATAAACTCTTTTAATTTGTCATACACTACCAAAAATATACAGGGTCCCGTAACTAATCATTTAATTCATAAGTCCAATTAGAAGTCATACACTACCAAAAATATACAGGGTCCCGTAACGAAGGAACTACTACTATTAATGAAAGATTTGTCATACACTACCAAAAATATACAGGGTCCCGTAACCTCAAATTAATTATAAAACTAATTAAATAAAATAACAATAACAACATTGTATAAAAATACCATTATTTTATATAATAAAATTGGTGATAACATTGGAGATAGTATTCAATAATAATGATAACTTTGAAAAAATAAATCTTAAACATAACATAATATTACTCGGAGAAAATAATACTTATAAAAAAACATTAATTAATAATCTAATAGATGAATTAACAGCTAAAAGTTCTAAAATAAAAATAGATGGTGCTAGTTATAATCCTAGTGATTTTAATATCATTGTTATAAATGAAGAAAATGACTTTGAAAAAGAATTTAAATTTACTAAAACTAATGAATTAAGAAAATTAATATATGGAGATATTATAGATAATATTAATTCAGAAAAATTAGTAGAATTAACAAATGAAATATATGACAAAATAGATAATAAAATAAATAATGTAATAGATAGAAAAATAAATAAAAATTCAGAAAACAACTTATCTTTTCAAATAGAAATACCTAATATTAATTCTATTATAGATAAATTTACTAATATATATTTAGACGATATATTATTAAC
>OMVK01000062.1 GCA_900314465.1 uncultured bacterium
ATAACAAACTATAATTTTTATCATTTTGTTATTGACTTATTATAGTTAGTCTCCTTTATCAAATAAAATTTATTTGATAAGCAAATATTACTAAATTAATATGAATTGTTTATGAATTTTTCATTATTTCTAATATATCATCTTTTGATTGAAGTCCAATTGTTCTTTTTATTTCTTTACCATCTTTAAAATATACTATACATGGTATTGACATTACTCCATAACTTAATGATAATTCTTCATTTAAATCAGTATTTACTGATACAACTTTTATACCATCACTAGCAATACTTTCCATAGTTGGTTTAAGCATTTGACATGGACCACACCAATCAGCATTGAAATCTACAAGTACAGGTTCACTACTTTTTAATACTTCTTTTTCAAATTCATCTTTATTTTTTATTTCTATTATTTTCATTTATTTTCTCCTTTACTATATCTTTTATTTCATTTGAATATTTAATAACTTCATCAGTAGCCTTCTTAACATTTTTTTTAACAAAATCTGCTATTTTTACATCTAAGCTACGATTGTGAAATTTATCTATTTCATCTTTAATTATATCTCTTCTCTTTTTATAAATATCACGTACTTTTGGATAAGCTTTGAAGATACGTTTTCTTAGGAAGTTAGTATGAGTTTCAACAATTTTATATACTTTTTCTTTTATTTCTGGAGTTGCATCATGTGCACCACTTAATTTAATTAAATCTTTACCAATCTTATGAATAGCATCAGTAGAAACAATACTATCAGCAACAAATAATATTAAGAAAATAACTGTTAGTATTATTTTTAATAAATTACTTAGGTTATCAACAAATGGTTCTACAAATGGATTAACTAAATAAAGTATAGCAATACCACCTATACCAAATAATAGTGAATTTTCAACACATACACGACCATTAATATTTAGTAATCTATCTGAATAATCCCACCATCTTACTTTAAATCTTTTTTCCATATAAAGTGATGTCATATATTCAGCAAATGTACATATAACAATACAATCTAAGAAGATATTAAATATATTATCTAATGAAGCTTTTTTACCATATAAAAGTACCATAATAACTGATGATACACCATATATTGGTAACCATGGTCCAAAAAGAAAACCTCTATTGGGATTGAATTTCTTATCTTTTAAAGATACACTTGTTACTTCAACAACATATCCAATCATGGAATATATCATAAATAATAAGAAATATTTACATATTATTAAAAAAATGTCCATAAACTCACCTATTTGATTATATCATATTAATTAGATAAAAAAATAAAGAATTAATCTTTATTTTTTATGTATATATTTTAATTCTCCCATTCTTGATGTAGGAACAAATCCTGGTTCTGACTTGATTACATCAGGTATACGATTTACAATTGTTGCACATGTAAGTCTTACTGTGTCTGGTTTGTTTATAACAAGTGTTGTATCAGGTTCTCCATAAATAGTCCATTCATTTTTATCAAATTCATCTTTATCATAAACTTTACCAATGCATTCTGCTTCGATTTCAATACCTTCTTTAGTCATACCTGTAACAACAGCACTCATACCTGTAGCATTACCTGCTTTAATAGTCATATTAAGTGTTGATGACTTAATATTATGTTTGCATGTTTGTGGTATACATTTTTGTTTCATTTGACCTACTAAATGCAAACCTAATTTTTCAGCAATCCATGGTACTACATTCCACATATATGATGGTGTATAATTACCTGAATTAATTATTTTCTTTCTTGCTTCATCAGATATACGGTCATTTGCAGCAATCTTTTTATCAAATTCACTCAAAGTCATACCAGCACCATGTACTTCAGCAAGTGCTATACCATAATCTTCAACATTATATGAAGAACTACCTTTAATTTTAGTTATTGAATTAGTAGAGCCACATATAGTAGTAACTAAATTACCCCAGTAAGCATCCTGATAACCAGTACCAGTAATTGTACAATTATTTTGTTTAGCTACTTGATCTATCTTGTTTGTAAGTTTAGGATTAGATACCTTTGGATAAAATGCTTCTTCACAAGTAGTTATTGCATTCACTCCATTTCTTGCACACGTTAATAAAACATCACTTAAATCACTTAGTAAACTTTTAGTAGTTACGATTACAATATCAGGTTTTTTAGCTTTTAAAAGTCCTTCAAACTTATCAGGTGAAACCACTCTTACACCATTAACTTTAGTACCTATTACACTTGGATTAATATCTACAGCACCAACAAGTTTCATTCCATCATTAATAGCAAATTCCATGGTATATTTACTCATTTTACCTACACCATATTGAACAAATTTAATCATTTATTATCCTCCTTATTCTTATATTAGTATTATAACATAAACTATATAATATAAAAACTCATTAAAATATTAATGAGTCTGGTTATTATCTTTATGTAAATTATCAAACATTTCTTTCATCGTAGGATTATTTTTAGTTAATTTTTTTATAGTTAAATCATCAGCTTTATCATTTGCAAGTCTTAAATTTCTTGAAGAGCTCAATAAATCTTCTTTTACTTTTTGTAAATTAGAAATAGTCTTATCTATTTCTTCGATAGCTTTAGTAAATTTTGTACTAGCTAAATTATAATTTCTTGAAAAATTAGTTTTAAATTCTTCGATATTTTCTTCAAAATGTGTTATATCAATATTTTGTTCTTTCATAAGTTCAAGTTCTTTTTTATAATTTAGAGAATTTAATGATATATTTCTTATTAATGTTATTATAGGTATAAAAAATTGTGGTCTTATGACATACATTTTAGGATATTTATAAGAGACATCTACGATACCTGAATTATATAAATCAGAATCAGTTTCAAGCATTGATACAAGTACAGCATATTCACAATTTTTTTCTTGACGGTCTTTATCTAATTCTTTAAAGAAATCTTCATTTTTATGTTTAGTAGCTGTAGTATCATTTTGATTTTTCATTTCAAACATAATAGATACAAATTCATTACCATCTGAATCATAATCTCTAAATATAAAGTCCCCTTTAGAACCTGTTTTTATATCATTATCTTTATCAAAATAAGCATTCTTAAATACTGGTCTTAATATTATGTTATACTGATCACTACAATGTCTTTCTAAGTCTTCACCAATCATCTTAGTTGAATCTTTAGCTTTTAAATCACGATAATAACTTATTTGTTCATCTTTATCTTTTAATTTATCTTCATAACTTTCTTTAATATTTTTTTCATTTTCTAAATAAACATTTTTACTAGTTTCTAATTCTGTTTTTAATTTAGATATTTCATTATCTTTTAAAGATATAGCTTTATTAATATTTAATTCATTTTCTTTATTATTTAATTCTAATTTACTTTCTAATTCTTTAATATATAAATTTTTTTTATTAATAGTATCTTTATATGTAGATTCAAGTTCATTTTTTAATAATTTATCTTTATTATCTAATTCATCTTTTAATTTATTTATTTCAAGTTCTTTATCATGTATTAAATTACTTGATTCCTGCTCCAATTTATTTCTTAATAATTCTAAAGAAGTTTCTTTATCTTTTTTATATTCTTCTTCTCTATGAGATATTTCTTTATTAAATTCATCATTTCTTACTGATTTAAGTAGTGAATCATAAGTTGATTCATCAATAGAAAATACTTTACCACAGTTAGGACATTTAATTGTATTCATAATCATCACCAAGATTTATTTTAACATAATATTATTTTTTATTAATACTTATTACTAAATTAATATCATCTAATTTCATATTTAATTTATCTAAATCATAACTAGTTAATATAATATCTATATTATTTAATAATTTATCTATATTATCTTCATTAATAGAATCAGTATTTATATCAAAATTATTTAATTTATATCTATCACATATCATTAATGGTATATCATAATCATTACTTATTTTTATATTAGAATTATATATTATTTTTAAAATAATTATTTAAGTAAAATAAAAAGAATTATGGAAAATCATAATTCTTTTATATATTTATATTTACTCTGCTTTAGTTAATTCTTCTAGTTTCTTTTCTTCTTCAGCTAATTTAGCTCTATCCATATTAACTATTTTCTCAGGTGCTTTATTTACATAATTAGGATTTGCAAGTAATTTTTTTCTTCTTTCAATTGATGATGTTAAAGCAACAATTTGTGCTTCTTTTAATTTCTTATCAGTTTCTGTTTCCATCTTTTCATAGAAAATAGTTGCCTTGATATGATTAGAAAATACTTTATATGCTTTAGCTCCAGTTGGTTTATCTACAATATTATCGCCTAGTTTTAACATTTTAACTATTAAATCATTATTATCTGTAGTATCAAACATAACTTTTAAATCTTTAGTCATATTATTTTCGGCTTTAATATTTCTAAAGTTTTTAATAAATTCGATAGCATCATCTACTACTTTTTCTTCGATATCAAATATATATTTTTTATTATATTTTGGATATTCTGATATCATAATTGATTCTGCATTTTTAACTGGTAATCTTTGATATATTTCTTCAGTTACATATGGCATAAATGGATGTAACATTTTTAAGATACCTGTTAATACAAAGCATAAGACACTTTGTGTTGTAGTACTTTCAAGTGAATATTTACTCATTTCAATATAATAATCACAGAAATAATTCCAAGTAAAATCATAAATAGCATTACCAGCATTATTAAATTCAAATTTATCCATGAATTTTTTTACTGTATGTAGAGTGTTTTCATATTTAGTTAATATCCATTTATCTTCTGGTTTTAAGTTAGTAAAATCTAGTGCTTCAAGCCCATCGATATTCATTAATGTAAAACGTGATGCATTCCATAGTTTGTTTATGAAATTCCAGTTTGCTTTGATTTTTTCTTCATCAAAACGCATATCAGTTCCAGCACTTACATCAGTTGCAAGATAATATCTTAGTGAATCTGCACCATATTTATCTATCATATCCATTGGATCTATTCCATTACCAAGTGATTTAGAAAATTTTCTACCTTGTTTATCTCTAATTAAACCATGTATTAAGCAATGTTCAAATGGTCTTTTACCAAGTAATTCTTCACCTTGGAATGTCATACGATTAACCCAGAATGGAATAATATCATAGCCTGTTACTAAGGTGTTATTTGGATAGTATTTTTTTAGTAAATCAGTATTATCTGGCCAACCTAAAGTTGCAAATGGCCATAATGCACTACTAAACCAAGTATCTAGTACATCTTCATCTTGTACCCAACCATCACCTTTTGGTGCTTCCATTCCGACATATACTTCATCATCTTTATACCAAGCAGGAATTCTATGTCCCCACCATAATTGACGAGAAATACACCAATCATAAGTTATTTCCATCCAGTGATTCATAGTTTTTTCATAACGACTTGGCACAAAATGAACTTTTGTCTTAGAATTTTTTTGATTTTTAAGTACTTGATCTGCAAGTGGTCTCATTTTTACAAACCATTGTTTTTTTACCATTGGTTCAACCATAACACCAGTACGTTCAGAGTGTCCAACTTCATGTACGATTGGTTCAACTTTAAGTAGTAAACCCGCTGCATCTAAATCTTTTACTACTTGTTCGCGACAGTCTTCACGAGTAAGTCCTTGATACTTTTTGGGAACATTTTCATTCATGGTAGCATCATCATTCATAATATTAATTATTTCAAGATTATGTCTTTTTCCAACTTCATAATCGTTAGGATCACTTGATGGTGTTATTTTAACTGCACCAGTTCCTTTAGACATATCAGCATGTTCATCAGTTATTATTGGTATTACACGATTACAAAATGGTAATATGACATTCTTACCAACAAACTTCTTATATCTTTTATCATCTTTATTTACAGCAACTGCGGTATCACCAAATAAAGTTTCTGGTCTAGTTGTTGCAACATCAATATATTCATCACTATTTTCTAGTTGATATTTAATATGGTAGAATGCACTTTTTTCTTCTGAATATATTACTTCTTCATTAGATAATGCTGTCTTAGCTGATGGATCCCAATTAATTATTTTTTCACCACGATATATTAAACCTTTATTATAATAATCAACAAATACTTTTCTTACAGCTTTACTCATACCTTCATCTAAAGTAAATCTTTCTTTAGAATAATCTAGAGATATACCTAATTTTTCCCATTGCTTTCTGATAATATCAGCATGTTCATGAGTCCAATCCCAACAAGCATCTAAGAACTTATCTCTACCTATATCATGTTTATTTATACCTTGTTCTTTTAATTTATTTACTACTTTAGCTTCCGTTGCAATAGCGGCATGATCCATTCCTGGAAGCCATAAGCAATCATAACCTTCCATTCTTTTATATCTGATTATGATATCTTGTAATGATGCATCCCAAGCATGACCTAAATGAAGAACACCAGTTACATTTGGTGGAGGTAAGACAATACAATAAGGCTTCTTATCTGATGATGGATCACATTTAAAATAACCATTATTTTTCCATATATCATATTTATCTTTTTCTACTTCATTATGATTATATTTTTTATCTAATTCTTTCATATATATATTCCTTTCTAAATAAAAAAACTAACTCATCATAAAGACGAATTAGTTCGTGGTACCACTTTAATTACTTCTCAAATTCTTAACGTGAATAATACGTAAGTATTTACTTATTTTCAATACTTAAGCTCCCAAGCTACCTTCAAATAACTCGCTTAAGAAAGACTTCCAGTTAATAATCTTTCATTCCTATTAAGTTACTTATTTTACTCCTCTTGTTCATTGCATTTATTTAAATTATACACATAATTATTAATTTTTCAAGTATTGTTGCATGTATTATGTACTTTAGTACTAGCAGTATTTAAAGCTAACAAATAACTACTTATTTCTTCGATTAAAGATTTATTATCAGGTCCTTCATTAGTTAATATAGATACTAGATATGGATTATCAGTATACACTATTCCATTTTGATGAAAAAAGTTATTATATTCACCATATTTAGTAGCTGACTCTATAGTATCAGTGCTTAAATAGTTTTTATCTGAATCTATTAAATATTCTTTTAAATTATTTGCATTACTAGTATTAGTATTTAAATATTTATATAATTCTTCTAAACCTTTCATAGAATCACGTGCAGTAGTATTATCAAAGTGATCTGTATTTGTTATAGTTGGTATTATACCTAAACTTTCTTGATAAGATTTAAATTTATCTAATGTTATATAATTAAATAACATATGATGTGCTGTATTATCACTATAAATGATAGCATATTTTATTAAATCAGATAAAGTAACTTCATCATCATCTTCATAATCATCCATAGCATCAGAAAATGGTACTAAATCATCTTCATCATATATTAATGTTTCACTTAAATCTATTTTATTATTATCAGCTTCTTCAAGTAAATAAAGTGCATCATATAATTTAGTAGTACTAGCAGCATAATATACTTCATCTATATTATAAATATATGAATAATCATAATCAGGTTCATAATAATAAATACTAACTTTATGATTAGATAAATAATTATTTAAATTATTTATACTTTCTGTTAATTCTTGATAATTATTTATACATTCTTCTTGTATCTTTAATACTTCTATTTCACTTTGTTTATTATCTATTTCATTTTGTGAATCAATTAAAGCATTAGTTATATCATTATTAGCTTTACTTAAATAGATATTATTAGTTAATATTAAAGAAGCTATAAATATAGGTATACATAATATTAATTTACTTTTGTTTTCCATTATTGGCATCATGGCTTTCTATCATTTGTTTTATTTTACGAAAATGGTGATTAATACCTGATTTAGTAATCTTATAATCAGTTTCTAAAGATATAATACTTGCAAGTTCTGACATAGATACATCAGGATATTTTTTACGATATGTTACTATTATTTTCGTTTTATCGTCAAGTAAATCTATTAAATCATGTTCTTCTAAATATTTTATATTATCTAATTGAATAGATGCCGTTTTCATCGATTTTTCTACATTAGCTTGTTCACAATTATTAAGTCTATTTACCATATTTTTATGATCTCTATATATTCTTATATCTTCATAATAAAATAAACTACTTGTAGCTCCAATTAACTTAATAAAATCACTTATTTCTTCTGAAGATTTAACATATACCATATATAATTTAGTTCTTTTAAGTATCTTACTATTAATATAAAAATATTTAAATAATTTATTAATTAATTCTGCATCATCTTTATCTTTTACAAATATTTCTAAATGATATTTAGAAGTAGATGGATCATTAATAGAACCACTACCTAAGAATGCACCTTTAAGATATGAAGATTTCTCTTCATCACTATATGATAATATATTCTTTCTTGTAGACATATAATCATTAATAATAAAATCTACTTTATCTTTTATTTCTAATATATATAT
>OMVK01000005.1 GCA_900314465.1 uncultured bacterium
AGCAATTAAATACAAAAAAACTAACGATTTTACGTTAGTTAATTACTAAATGGTGCGAACGACGAAGTGGTTTACAACTCTTTCGCATAAAGACAATCGATTTATATCAATCACTACTATAATAACATAATTTAATAATATAATCTATAAATTATCATTATATTTATTAATCAAAGTCGATTTATTATTAATCTTCTTTATTAAATCATATCCAATAAGTGCTACATTTTTAATTTTCTCATTTGAATAATCAGATTTTATTAAATCATGTATTAATTTATTTCTATCATTTTTCCAATCATATATAGCATTGATTAAATTCTTAGTTAAATGTTTTTTAACATATGAATATTTATAGAACTTACTTTGTTGAATTTTGCTCAATTTTAAATTTAAAGTTAAAGTTTGCCCTTTAGAATTAATAGTTGATATATTTGCATGTCTTAAAATTGATTCAGTCCTATCCTCTAATATAGCATATTCAATGAATATTGCTTCATAATAAAATTCATTCTTGATTGATTTCTTTAAATTTGTCATTAAATCTCTATATTTCATATTTTTTTCATATTTATCCACAAAAACCACATCCATAATAATCAAATTTATCTATCATTTTACCATTTTCTACTAATAAATCCCATAAATAAGAAGTACAGTATCCACATTTATGACATTTCCAAGTTATTTCACCATTATCTTTATTAAAACCAATAACATTCATATCAGTAATATTTGAAGTATCAAAATGATCAAGTTTATGTTCAGTTAATAACTTTCTTATGAATTTTTCTATTTCATCTTTTGGCATATTCTTAGTTTCATTCAATAGTTCTTGAATACTATATGAACTGGTATTATCATCTTGATTTTCATTTGTTTTAGGTCTAATTTTATCGTATATTGAACTTTCAAATGAATATGTAAATGTTTCTACTTCATTTGATAAGTTTATTTTTTCAATTTTTTTACATCCAATAAATGCTGAATCTTCTATTGTTTTTAATGTTTTTGGCAAAGTAATATCAATTAAATTATCACACCATTCAAAAGCAGACCTTTCTATTGTAGTCGTTCCTTCTCCAATAACAATTTTTTCTAATTCTGAACAATTTGAAAACCCTTCCCTTGGTATTTTTTCTAAACCTGATATATTTAATTCATTTATGCCACATAATTTGAAAGCAGAAGAACCCAATTCTTTTATACTATTTAGATTTACTATGTGCAGTTTATCGCAACAAGAAAATGCAGAATTTTCTATTTTTTCAACTTTTTCTAGATTTATTTTTTCTAGGTTAGAACAAGAGGCAAAAGAATATTCTCCTATAACTTTAACACTTTCTGGCAATACTACACTTTTAATTTTTTGGCAATGTGAAAATGCTGAATCTGATATTTCTACTGTTCCGTCTTCTACAACAAAGTTTTCATCAATATTATTACTAACTGCAATCAATCTATTCTTAAAATATATTTTTTCACCAAAAATACCAAAAGACTCAATATTATCTCCTAATACACATATTGCTTTTATTTGTTTAGGAACTTTTTTAAAGTTTATTTTTCTTAATTTTTTAAATCCATATATCTTATTTATTATTTCTATATTCTCATCAATATCTAGTTCTTCAATAAAATCATTATTATATGGAAAACAATTACTATCAATTTCACTTACTATTGTTTTACCTATAATTCCGGGAACAACAACTTTGCTTTCTTTACCTTTATATTTTTTTAAAATATATGTATTATCTTTCTTTTTTTCAAAACTCCATATTTTTTTTAAATCTTGTACATTCATATTATTAATCTTCTTTTCTATTTAATTCTAATATTTTTAAATACACTTTTGCTGTTGTAATAGCATCAGCCAATGCCCTATGTGCTTGTGGATTTTCAATTCCTAACGCTTTACCAACCTGCACTAATGTCATATTTTCTGTATCAAGTGATTTTTTATATTTTTTTACTAAATGCATAACATCAAAATATTGATTATTTATTATCAAATTACTTAATCGACCGGCTCTTACCAAAAACTTACTATCAAATGTCATACAATTATATCCTACTAAAACATTATTTTCAATAAACTTTACAAAGTCTGGAAATACTTCCCAAATATTTCTACATTCTGCTACCATTTTATTAGTTATGCCTGTAAGTTCTTCAACATTTTTAGGTATTTTCTTTTTATATGGTTTTACTAATTCTTGAAATATAAAATCTTTTTTTTCTACTATTTCACCATTTACAACTTTTATTGCAGCAATTTCCGTTATTGAATCTTTTGAATGATCTATACCAGTAGTTTCTACATCAAATGCAATAAAACTATTAAAATCTGGTATTTTTTTCTCTATTGGTAAAGGATATTCTCCAACTTTTATTTTTTCGGGTTGTTTTACCCCCAACAATGCTTTTGCGTCTGCAAGTCCAATCTTTTCTAAAAAATGTGCATACATTTCCTTATTATCATTATTACTTGGCATATAAGGTTTTCTTTTATGATTTATAATATTACAATATACCTCATAATCTTTAAGTACATTTTCATCATTTGTTTTAATTATCTTTTTATAAATATTTTCTGCTATTTTATATCTTCTAGTTTTGGTGAAATAATCTGCTATATTTCGTAATACTATTACATCTTCGCTATTGTCATTCAGTAAATTATTAGCATAACTTTCTGCTATTTCGTATTTGCATTCGCTAAAACAAGCATTCATAGTAGCACATTTTATTGCAGATTTTTGAACTTCATCAATATTATTATTTTCTAGAATTATCAAAGCATTATTAATTATATATTCTCTTTTATCTTTTGGTACAACATAATTATTTTTATATAAATAACAATATATTTTATAAAATTCTTTTAGAGGAGTTTCTATATTATTTGTTAAAAAATTTATTTTGTCTTCAAACTCATCTCTTGATATTTCTTTTTTTCTATATAGTTCTATGACATTTTCATATTCCGCTATATTCACTTTATCACCTCCAATTTTATTTAAGATATTCTTTTAAATTAAAATTGTTATCTTTGGCAATTTGTATTATTTTTTCATCAGAGGCACTTTCCACTTTTGATAAATCAATTAGAGCAACAGGTGAAACAATGAACATACTTGCAGTAAAATATTCCATTAAATCTTGTCTTAACTTATCTATATTTATGTCTTCAAGTTTTATATTCATAATCAAACCTCCAAATCAAGAAATATTATATCATATTTTTTACATTTGTTTATGCTATCTCTCATAAACATCATGATTTTTTTCTTTTTTATTAACAACACTAGTATATTCTTTTTCATCCATAATACCATTTATAAATAAATTATCAGCTATTTCTTTATATTTATCGTCTTTATCGCCAAATATACCATGTATTTTATCGTGAATAAATTTTACTACTCTTTGAAATTTATCTTTCCAATAGTCTAATGAATTTTTTAAATCTTTTATTTTAGATTTTAATGATGATATTTCATTATCTTTATTATCTAAATCGTATTTTAAATTATTTATTTCTTCATTTTGTGCTTTAACCCTTTTTCTTAAATTTTCAATAAAATTATGATTTTCTTCAAAGTCTTCCTTTATTTTATCTACTGCCAAAGAATAGTTAGTTATCTCTTTAAAATCATTAGTTGATTTACTTACTTTTTCAATATAATTAATTATCTTATCTTTATTTTGATTAGATAAAAGTAAATTCTTACTTGATAAAGGTTGATTCTTCAAATTATTAATAATATCTTTTATTTCTTCCGATTTAGTATTTAAATCTTTACTTTGAGTATTAAGTTTATTTATTTTTTGTCTTTGTTTATTATAATTCTTTTTTAACTCATCATAATCAGCCATTTGACTAACTCTATAATCTATATTTCTTCCTTTTTGTTTATCTTTTAATACAGCATTTAAGCCATATTCTTTATTAAATGATTCAATACATTTATTTCTCATTTTATCTTGTATTTTAGGTAAGTTATCTTTTGTAAACACACTACATTTACCAACTTGTTTACTCATACCTGTTTTACAATTTTCTTTAACTGCAACTCCTAGTATATGAAGATGTGGAGAAGATTCATCAAAATGTATGGTTGCATTTGCTACTTTAAAATCAGGAACTAGTTCTTTTAAATATAAAACTTGCTCATCATAAACTCTTTCCATTTTATACATTTCTTTATCGCCTTTATCCCACCAATAATCCATATCTCCAAGTTCTATAATTATTTCTACCGCTAGATCATGTTTTGCATCATTACTTATCTTACTATAATAATCTTTTATTTTTCTATCATCTCTAGTTTGTTT
This sequence comes from uncultured bacterium, assembly GCA_900314465.1. Lineage (GTDB taxonomy): Bacteria > Bacillota_I > Bacilli_A > RF39 > UBA660 > UBA6985. The sequence goes on from OMVK01000005.1 coordinate 4,342, forward strand.
AGAATTATATTCTAATCTTACTTCTTCAAATTCTTGTTTATATAATTCTTTTACATCTCTTACAATATCATTAGAGCCATATAAAGTTTTAATCTTTTCAGGATTATTATCATATTGCCTTAAATTATGATGATTTACTTTTGATAACTGCATAGCATTTTGAATAGCATTATTATTATAGTTAGTAGGAGTATTCTTTTGCTTTGCTTTTTTAGTTTTATTCTTATCATTTCCAATATGAAATGAGTATGCTAGTTCTACCATAATTTCACCTCCAATTCTATCTTGAAAAATGTATTTGACAAGATGTATAACTCCCTATATATCTTGTCATACTAACAAGATATGGGAGCTAAGGTTTAACACCTTAGAATCCGTTTATCTTATTCAAGCAATAACTAAAACTGCGTAATAGTTAAAACTTTCATAAGATTTATAAAATGTTATCGCCACGTTACAAAATTACTTTGTAATTTTATAAGTGCCACACATTTTATTGTGAAGAAATTTCATCATCTGAATTTTCTTCATCTTCATAGTAAGGAACAGGTTTTGATTCTACGAATATTGGTTCCTTGCTATATACAACATTACCATCACATTCAGCTGGTATTAATTTAAATACATCATCTTCATTTTCTAGTAATGTTCCATTATCTTCTTTAACATATAATACCCCTAGATTATATGTGTCCATTGTTTCATCAGGATCGATTTTTCTATAATCTTCAAGTGGAAATACTCTAACAATTGTTTTCTTATCTTCTAAAAAGTTAAAATAAAATACTTTATCTTTAACACTATAAGTTGCTTCATAATAACCAACATCATAGAATTGTCTTAATCTCATTATTTGTTGTGTCATTTCTTCTTCAGGCAGATATTCACTAAATCTAATCTTTCCATAGATATTTCCAAATAATGATGGAACATATCTGTCATAATAACCTTTGAAATATAAATCATTAGATGTACTTGCTATACTTTCTCTAAACTTAATAAATTCTACATCAGTATAATTTCCATATTTATCAGTTAGTTCTATTTCTTCAATATATTTCATTATAAGTTCTGCTTTCTCATCTCGTGTATACTCATTCCAAAACTTATTTCTTTGTTTAAATTTATCTGGATACTTGATAGAATTGATAAAATCGATATCTCTTTTAACTAAAATATCATTAGGAGTAAATTTTAATTTTTCACACACTTCTGTTTCGTTTAATTTAGTTTCCAAATCATTTATAATATCTTCAACTTTCTTTCGTTCTTGATTATATTCTTTTAAAGTAAATACTTCATTTATATATGCTTCTCTAATCCTATCAAATTTAGATTTTTGACTCTTTAATTCTTTTTCTAATTCTTCTTTAGGATTTTCTATCTTTTGTTTAATCATAGGTAAAAAGTATTGATTAACAATGGAATCATATTCTACGATTGAATCCATATATTCATCTATTGTTTTTTCTATTTCAGATTCTTTAAAACTAATTTTACAATCATGACAATAATAGTAATAATATGAATTACCATTTTTCTTTGTAGTTGCTTTACCGCCTAATATTCTTTTACATTTAGGACATTTTAGTTTTTGCATAAATAGATAAGTTAAAGTTCTTTGAAAACTTCTAGAGTTTTTCTTTTGTTGTACCTGACATTCTTCCCAATATTCTTTACTAACTAATGGCTCAACTACATCAAAATAATAAGTAGGTTTCTTTGTTCTTCTACCATGAATAAAGTCTCCTTTATAAATAGGATTTTCAAGTATATTTATAATAGTTGAATCTCTCCAATTAGTTTTATCTAATACTTTTTCTTCATTTAAAATATTACTTATCTTTTTATATGATAATCCATCGTGATACATATTAAATATTCTTATAGCAACATCTTTAGTAGCATAATCAATTACTAATTTCTTATCTTCATGTTTATAACCTAAAGGTGCTTGATGTGGAATATGACCAACCTTAATGGCTCCTGCTAGTCCTATTTTAGTTCTCTCTGATGTTCTTTCTATTTCTTGTTGAGAAACTGATGTAAGTATTCTAGAAATCATTTTACCATTAGCATTAGTAGTATTTATTTCATCATTTGCACAATCTAAATAAGCATCGTTTTCTTCTAAAAATGTAAGTATCTTTTCCCAATCTGAAACTGACCTAGTTAATCTGTCTAATTTTAAAACTACAATAGTATTAACCTTTTTATCTCTAACATCTTGTAATAATCTTTCAAATTCTGGCCTATAATTGCCTGTTTTAGCACTTATTCCTCGTTCTTCATATATATCGTATATCTCATAACCTTTATACTCACACATAGTCCTCAAACGTTTTTCTTGTTCTGGTAAACTAAATCCTTCTCGTTCTTGATCTTCGGTAGATACACGAATATAAATACCTGCAACTTTCTTTTCTTCCTTCATTAAAACTCAACTCCTTTTACTAAAAAAGAGGAGTGGGTAGTATTTAATAAAGCCTAAATACTACTGACTCCTCTAATAATTCAATATTATAATTTTTTGATATATTGTGTTTGTATTTCATAGATGTACCTCCATTTCTAGAGCATACCTATGCACTGGTTATTTATAATATCACTTTTTTAGAATTAGTCAATACACTGATTAGGGTACTAGTATTTAGTTTTCTTTTATATAGTTTTCTAGTTCTGATAGTTTTATCTTTTTACCAAGATTATGAATATAGATTTCATTAGAATAATTAAATGCTAAATAGAGTTTATTATTTATAATAATTCTATGGGGTTCAATATAGGTTAAATTAGTATGTTCTATCTTTCTAATACTACCATTTTCTATGATAGGTGTAGTATTACAAAAATCACATATAACATTCAATCTTGAAACTAAAGATTCATCAATCTCAATTTCTTCTTTAATTATTTTTATCATAGACACCAACCTTTCTATGATTTTTTCTTATAAAACGAAAAAATCAATCATTTCTGATTGATATCTATCTAAAAGTTCGAATAGTTCGAACAAATTCGTCAATGGTGGCTCCGACGGGAATTGAACCAATGACACAAGGATTTTCAGTCCTCTGCTCTACCGACTGAGCTACGGAGCCATAAATAAAAAAATGGCGGTTCCTACGAGATTCGAACTCGTGATCTTCTGCGTGACAGGCAGACGTCATAGGCCTCTAGACTAAGGAACCACTTTGGTTGCGGGAGAAGGATTCGAACCAACGACCTCAAGGTTATGAGCCTTGCGAGCTACCAGGCTGCTCTATCCCGCGATAATATAATTTAATGGCGCAGAAAGAGGGATTCGAACCCCCGCGTCGGTCACCCGGCCTGCTGGTTTTCAAGACCAGTCCCTTCAGCCAACTTGGGTATTTCTGCACATTTACATAGAACAAAATGATTATACCATAATAAATTTAATATAGTCAATTAAAAATGCACTTTTTTGAATTAATCTAGGAAAAAAGAATTATTTTTTATCTAATTCTTTAATCTTAGCATCAATCCATAGCGGTAATTGCTCTTTAAGAGTAGCAAAACCATGTAATGTTTCTCTAATTTTATGTTCAGCATTTGGTCTATAATTAATATCTTTTATTGATAAAACACATCTTTTATTATTATAATCAATTTCTTTAATTAATACATAAATATGTTCACCAATATTAACATATTTATTTATATCAGTTACATATCTATTAGATATTTCGGAAATATGAACTAATCCTGTATAAGTATTATTAATATTTACAAAGAATCCATAATCTTGAATACCTGTTACTACTCCTTCAACAACACTTCCGACTTTTAAGTCATCCATAATTGCACCTCACGTGAATTATAGCAAAATTATTTTACTTTGTATAGTTTTTTGTTTATAATCATATTTAGGTGATTTTCATGAAAAAGAATATTAAAGACGATGAAAAAAAGATTATTGATGTTATTAATGAAATTAAACCATATCTAAATAGTGATGGTGGAGATATTGAATTTGTTAAATATGAAGATAATTATGTCTATGTTAAAATTCACGGAGCTTGTGCTGGCTGTGAATTCATAGGTTATGATTTACAAGATAGTATATATGAAGCAATTAAAGAAGAAGTTCCTGATTGTAAAGGTATATTAAATACTGAAATATAATTATTTAATATAAGAAAAAATATTACGTGTTATTCGTAATATTTTTTATGCTACTTTTTGATCTGTTTGTAAAGTATTTGGTGAAAGTACACCATATTGTTGCATTTCACTTTGTGGTATACCATTTTGTCCAGTTGGTAATTCTACTGGTTCTGATGGCAATATACCATTAAGATTTAAATCACTAGGTTGTGTTTTTTTTTCTTGATTAGTTACAGTTGTTATTTGAGGTTGTTGTACACTCATTTGTGGAGCTTGACTAAAAGGTTGTGTTTCTACTACTCCTGTTTGTGTAGGTGTGTTAAATATTTCTTGCATATTAGTATTGATATTATTTGTTGGTAATTCAGCACTAAACGTTGGCGCACCAGGAACATAAGTATTTGGATTAACTGCTACTTGTTGTTGTGCATTATAATTTCCATTTAAATTTGCTTCAGCACCAAGACTATCTTGTGCTATTGGTGTTTGCTGCATAACTGGTATATTTGAAATATTTATATTTGGAGTTGTACTTATGTTTTGAGCATTAGGTGTAGTATTTATCGTAGCTGTTACAGTATTTTGATTACTTTTTACAGCTTGTTCTAACTTAGAATAATCTCCACCAGTATAATCAACAACTGTTTTTAATGCCTCGATAAAATCATCTTGGCTTATTTCTTTTTTATTTGGATTAGTTATATTAATTGATATTGTTTGTGGTACTTGTTGTGGAGCTTGTATTGTTTGCATAGCTTGTGGTTGCATCGTAGTTTGACTAATATAACCATTTGCTTGAATCATAGTATTTGGTTGTTGACTAACATTTTGTTGTACCATAGGTATACTTGGAGTTGAAACATATGTTTGTTGAGTAGGTACTTGTGGCATTTGAACTTGTACTTGTGGTGTTTGCCCTACTGCAGGCATTGCACTTGCATTAGGAACAGGCATCGCAAAAGCATTTGGTATTTCAGGACCTGTTTCTTCGATTGCCGGAACATTATTATTAATACTTGGATCAAAGAATTGGGTTGTACCTGTTGGTGCCATAGTTGCAGCAGAAACTGGAGCATTTTTTACTTGATTATTAGCTATATTTACTTTTAAGTTATCATCAATTGCTATTTTCTTAGCTTGACCTATATTATAAGTTGAATTAGGAGTAATACTTGTAAATTGGATAGTTGAAGGCATTTGTATGTTTGGTTTTCCTAGTTCACTCATAATGGCTTTAATATTAGCCCACTCTTCTGTACTAATAGGAATGAATTGATAACCAGGTGCATTGTTAGTTTCAGCTACATATATCTTGCTTAACTGTTTACCATTCATAGCAACTATTTCATCTAGTGTATAAAATAAATATTGTTTACCATTAGCTAACATAGTAAAAAGTGCTATTGCAGTTACTTCAAGCTTGCTTTTACTAATATCAACTATATCGACTTTTACTCCAACTCCATTGTTCATAAAAACATCCCTATTCTTTTTCTATAATAAAATATTTACAATCATATGCACAATTATTTTTTATATAATCATCTACATATTTTATATTATTTAGTTGCTTTACTTTCTTATTATCTTCCTTATAAAAACCTTTTAATCTTAATTTACCATAAGCCCAATCACCTAAGACATAATCATAGTCATAAAAATAATCTGTAAATAAATTAGTTAAGGCTTCTTCATCATAACCATCACGATAATTTTTTATTACTTTGTACTTATTGTCATTAAGAATTATATTCATGTTTACCCCCATAAACTTGCAAATATTATAAAACCAATCATTATCTCAGTTGCAACCATGCTTATTATTAGTAAAGAATCAACAAATACCGATCCTGTAGTTAATAATACTTTATTTCTTTTTTTAGTTAAATGTTTATTATCAATAAATGTTCTATTTTCTTCTCTTATAATAGCATCATTTACATTTTTTATATCATTTTCTGATAAAGAAGCTATTGTTCTTATATCATAACCATATTTACTATAAATCTTAGGATCTAATAGATTAGGATTTATAGCCATTAAACCATATTGAGTACTTGTTATTTCTTCTTTATTATTTAACCATGCTTTTATTATTAACCCTTGATCTGTAGATACTAATTCTTTTAATCTTTTTAAATCACCATTAGATGGATTAAATATAGTATCAAATTCATCTAGTTCTTCAGAAGTAAATGGTTTCTTTTTATTTCTTTTCATTATCATATCGATAAGTATTTTTTCTATTTCATTTATTAAACCAGTTGCTTTTGTTTCTGATTTATAATTTTTTAAGAAATTATAATATTCACCCATGTATTTATTAAATTTATGCATTTCTTCTTCAGATAAATCATACATTAATAAATTACATTCAAATGCTTTTTCATTATCAATCTTATATGGTAATAAGATACTTTTTTCACCATATATTATAGTTAGAGCTTTTATTACATACATTTCAAACATATTAATACGATTAAAAGAACCATTTTCTTTAAAAGAAATATAGTTTCTTATTCCATATTCAATACCTGGATTAATAAAAAATTGTTCTTCAAAATTGTTATCCATGTAACCATCCCTATTATCTCTTAATATAACACACTAATATATTTTTTTCTATAATACTAGTTAAATAATTTAACTCCTAGCATATTACTTAGTAAATATATTACGCCAATAAGTAATAAGATAAATATTATTGTTACTATTATTTTTATTATTATGGCACCAGTATCGCTTTTAGATACATCGGCAAAATCATCATTATCATTATCGTTATCATCTGGTACATCTATATCAAGTTTACTTAGTGTTTCTTCGATATGTTTTTCTTTTTCTTCTTCAGTTAATGTATTATCTTCTTTTGTATCTTTATTATCTTTTGTATCTTCTATTTTTTCTACATTAATATTTGGTACTTCATTAACTGAATATTTAGTATCATTGGTATTATTACTATTTTTTTTATCTTCGTTTATCGTTTTACCTATTATGACGTCAGAGTTTGTACTTGTTTGACTAAGTCCACCAGGTATAGCTTCTACTCTTTCGTCATCTTCATCTCCTGCCAAATCAGTTAATAAATCTAAATCATTGATAGTATCTTTACTATATTTATTATTATAACTTATAGCTGTAACAGTATTTATTAAATCTTTTAATTCTTGTTCACTAGCTGCTTGTTTTTTCTTTTGTTCATATTCATTATTAGATACTTTTTCTATTTCTAAATCTAGATTATTTAGTATTTCATATTGAGCTTCACGAACTTTTTTTAATCTATCTTTTGAATAATCTAAATCTTTACCTTTTTTAGCTTTTTCAAGAATGGCATTTATATCATATTCTTTAGTATTAACTACATCATTTGAATCATCTTCAACTGGTTGTTCTTCTAGTTTAATACTTTTTCTTTTTGGAGTATTTTCTCCATATTTTTCATTTAAATAATCTTTTACTTTATTTAAATCTATACTTGATGCATTATTTTCAATTACTGATACACTTGAATCTACATCGTATTCAGCTATTTCTCCTTGTTTAATCTTTTCATATAGTTCCCTATTTTTTTGTATTCTTGATTTAACAGGAGTATTATTAATTGTATATTTATCCATTCTTGATTGCATAATACTCACCTTATATTATATATTTTATCATAATATATTTTTAATATGTATACAATTTACATTCAAGCTATTTTTTTGCTTATTTTATTTTACATTTTATGTATAATATATATATAATTATATTTTTATAATTATGGATTTATTTGGAGGTAATTATGGAAAAAGTATGTGTTGATCACGATAAATGTGTTGGATGTGGTGCTTGTGTTGCAATAGCTCCAGATACTTTTGAATTTAATGAAGATGGTCTTTCATCTGTTAAAGATTCTAAAGTAACTGATCAAGCTAAGGAAGCTATGGAAACATGTCCTTATAGTGCTATTTCTATTAAAGAAGAAGATAGTAATAATAAAGACAAAAAAACAGCTAATTAAGCTGTTTTTATTTGCTATCTTCGATAAAATGATCGCCTTTATGACCACGATTATCTTTATCAGGTTCATTTCTTAATAATGATTCATAATTTCTTTGTCTTAGTGCTTCATATACGACAATAGCAACACAATTAGATAAGTTTAATGCTCTAACATTATCTGTCATTGGTATGCGTGCACAATGGTCTAAATGAGGCTTTAATATTTTTGGTGGAATACCTGTAGATTCTTTACCAAATATTAAATAAATATTCCTATTATCATTATATTCATCTGTATAATTAAAATCAGAATGTGGTTTGTGACCATATCTTGTATAGAAATAATATACTCCATCTTTATTCTTATCCATAAAATCATCAAAGTTTTCATATACTTGATAATCACAATAACCTATATAATTAACTCCACTTCTCTTAATATATTTATCTTCAAGAGAAAAACCTAAAGGTTTAATTAAATGAAGTTTGGTATTTGTGGCAACACAAGTTCTCATTATGTTACCAGTATTTCCTGGTATTTCTGGTTCAAATAAGACGATATTAAGCATATATTATTCTTCTTTCGTAAAATACATATCTGCAATTTGAGCAATACTACCACTATTAATTAAGACCTCACTTGAATCAATGGTATAAACAGCAGCACCATTAGCATAATAAATAATTGCAGGTAATTTTTTAATTGAGTAATTTTCATTTAAAGAAAACTTAGTATTTAATTCATTAATAAAATTACTATTATCTTTATATTGAGTTATATCTACATATTTAATATTATCTTGAAGATTATAACTTTTTATTTCACTTGCTATTTCTGCTTCATTATTATGTACATTCTTATCTCCAGTATAACTAAATATAAATATTGTTTCATCACCTGAATTTAATGCACCATCTAAATTATTATAACTTAATGAATAATTCTTTAATGGAGATTCAGATAAATTACCCAATTTACTTCTTGTACTAATAAATAATATTATAAATACTATTAATAATATTACAATTATTATTTTTAATATTTGTTTTTTCTTTTCAAATGTCATTTCTATCACCTATCATTCATTAATATAATATCAATAATTTTATAATTTTTAAATAGTTCTAACTATTTTCAATTATTTTTGTTGTTAATTCTTCCCATTCTTTATTTAATTCATTTAATTCATTAGATACACTATTAATATGTTCTTTTATTTTATTAGCTTCGATATAATTATTATATATATTAGGATTTAATAGTTCATCTTCTAAACTTTTCTTTTTTACTTCTAAATTTACTATTTGATTTTCTATTTTATTTAAATTCTTTTTTAATTCATAAATATTATCTTTTTTAGTATTAGTATCTATTACTTTTTGGTTCTTTTTTTTAACTTTTTTAGTTTGTAATATTATTTCATTATTTTTTATATTTTTTTCTTCTAAATAACTTTGATATGTATCGTTATAATATTCGATATTATTATTTTTAAGTATTATTAATCGTGTTGCTATTTTATTAATAAAATATCTATCATGTGATACAAATATAATAGTTCCTTTATATAAAGATAATAAATCTTCAAAGTATTCTTTACCTACAATATCTAAGTGATTAGTTGGTTCATCTAGTATTAATAAATTAGGTTTTTTATAAAATATTTTAGCAAGTTCTAGTCTTACTTTTTCACCACCTGATAAGAGTGATACTTTTTTATAGATATCATCACCTCTGAAGTTATATGTTGCTAAGTAATTACGACAGTTACTTTCTTCAAGTTCAGGATATGTCTCTCTAAATTCTTCAAGTACTGAGTTTTTCTCATCAATCATAGTAATGTTTTGATCAAAATAACCTATATTTACATTAACACCATAAATATATGTGCCATCTAAGGGTTCAATCAAGCCATAGATTGTTTTGAGTAATGTCGATTTACCAGTACCATTTGGTCCGATTATTCCCAAACGTTCACCACGCATTACCTCAGTAGTAATTTTACCAAATGATGTATTATAACCAAATTCAAGATTTTTTAATGTTAATACTTTTTTACCTGATTGTGTAATATCTTTAAAATTAACTTTAAAAGTATTAGTATCTATTCTTTCTGGTTTATCTATAACATCCATTCTTTTAATCATATTTAATCTAGATAATGCCATCTTAGCTTTCTTTGGTTTAGCTCTAAATCTTAGATATAAATTATATAATCTATCTATTTCTTTTTGTTCTTTATTATATTCTTTTACATTCTTTTCATATCTTAAAATATGTTCTTTTTCATAATAATCATAATTACCTTTATAATATTCAGTATGATAATTTTCTATTTCATATATTTCATTAACTGTATTATTTAAAAACATACGATCATGAGAAACAATAACAAATGCTTTAGTATAATTTTTTAAGAAATTTTCTAACCACTCGACTGTATCAATATCTAAGTGATTAGTTGGTTCATCTAGTAATAATAAATCAGGTTTTGATAATAATAACTTAATAAAAGCTATCTTTGTACGTTCACCACCAGAAAAAGAAGATATTGGTTTATTTAAATCATCAGTAGTAAAGCCAAACTTAGTAAGCATTACTTTATATTCTTTTTCATAAGTATATCCACCTAAATATTTATATTTTTCTAATAAATTAGTATATTCTTTAATATTAGTATCATTATTAAGATTATTAGATAATTTATTTATTTGATCTTCTAAATCTAAGATATCTTTAAAAGATAATTTTATTTCATCTAGTAAAGTATTATTTTCATTAGATATTAATACTTGTTTTTGGTAACCAATAGAAAAGGAACCTATTTTTATTATTTGAAATTTATTATCTCCAAGTCCTTCATCTAGCATATTATTATCTATTAAAGCATTTAATAAGGTAGTTTTACCTGTACCATTTCTACCAATTATACCTATATGTGAATTAGCATTAATATTAATATTTATTTCATCGATGATAGGTTCTCCATCTAAACTAATAGAGCCATTAATTATATTATATTTCACATAAACACCTACTTTATATATTTAAAATAATTAGTATTATCAATACATATACCTTTATTTATCTTTTTTATCTTACTAGATTCTAATAATTGATTATATATATCTAATGATATACCTACATTTTGCTTATCATCTACTAGTGTAAATACTAAGTTTTCTTCATTTTTAGAATCATATCTGATAATACTATTAATATACTTATTATTATCTTTTAATTCTTTTTTTATATATGATTTTAATAATTCAACTATTATATCATTTAAGTTATCATTTAAAATAAGTATTTTTTCTTTAAAGTCATCATATGTATCACATACTCTTGTTATTAGATTATCTACTTGTTTTTGTTTTTTATTATTTGTTGGTGTGTAATATATATAATAGTTTTTAGTTCTTAATTTTACTGGATAATCAAGAAATAAGATATTATGACAATGTTTACATACTGATTTAAAATAAGATCTTGATAATAAATCATCAATATTATCTTCATTTAATTCTTCTGGGATATTAATAGTTATTTTATGTTTACATTTAGGACATATAAATTCATGTTTATTATCTGTCATAATAAGACTCCTTTTGGTAAAATTATAACATATTAAAATATTTATATTATATAATTATTAGGGTGATGATATGAAAAAGAAATTATTATTACTTATATGTATATTATTAATAACTGGTTGTACATCTAATAACGATAGGATATTAAGTAGTGATGAAGCACCAGAAGATATTGTTTTAATTACTAATGATAAGACTTATCCAGTATATTCTGAAGATAATCATTTATATGATTTAATTGGTGATAATAATGTTAATATTGTTAGTGAAAATAGTATTCTTGATACTGACACAATTGGAGATAAACAAACTTCTTTTGTATATGAATATAATGGTAAAAAGTATAAGAAAGATGTTACATATCATGTAGTTGATACTGATGCACCAATTGTTCTTAGTGCACCTACTTACCGTGCTATATTAGTTAATGAAGATGCTAATTTTTGTAATGAAATTAATGCGGTAGATAATTATGATAAAAGTGTTTCCTGTAATGTCGTTGGCAACATTGATTATACAACTCCTGGTGATTATGATGTAAAACTTGCAATATCTGATTCTTCTAATAATATTAATGAAAGAAATTTACATGTTATTGTTTATGATAAATGGCCTAGTTCTAATAATTCAAATAGTTCTTCTAATAATAAAACAACTAATTATTTAAATTTTGCTGATGCATTAAGTCAATATAAGAGTGATAATACAGAACTTGGAATTGATGTTTCAAGATGGCAGGGTGATATTGACTTTAATCAGGTTAAAAATGCTGGTGCCACTTTTGTTATTATGAGAATTAGTACTAATACTGATATTAATGAAGCTATGGAAGTTGATAGTAAGTTTGAACAAAATATTCAAAACGCTAAAGCTGCCGGTTTAAAAATTGGTGTATATGTACATTCGATTGCTATTAACGATGATATAGCTAAGAGTGATGCTGAATTTGTGCTTAATGAATTAAATGGTGAAACTCTCGATTTTCCAATTGCTTATGACTGGGAATCATGGTCTAAGTTAGGTTCTTTTGGTATATCTTTACACGATTTAAATCATGCATATCAGGTATTTGATGAAACAGTTAAAAATGCTGGTTATACCTCTATGCTTTATGGTTCTGAATATTATATTACTAATTTATGGACTGTTGCTTCTAAATATCCGTTATGGATAGCTAATTATTCTAAAAAACCTACTTATAATGGCGATATTAAATTTTGGCAATTAAGTAGTGTTGGTAGAATAAGTGGTATATATGGTAATGTAGATATCGATGTTTATTATAAATAATATAAAAATGACTTTGTTATAAAGTCATTTTGTTTTCATAAATTCATCATACCATTTATCAATATATTTATTTTTTATAATTGGATTCTTAACATATTCAAGGTATTCATCCTGAGATAATTCGTTTTCTTTACTTTGAGTAAAATCCAAGAACTTCCTTTCTACAAATAGCTCTTGTAAATAATTTTGTATTACTAATATCTTATAATTTATTAAATCCAAATTAATATCATATCTAATATCTATATCATTAATTTTAAATTTAGCAAGTGAATTATCTATATTATAATTATTAGATATATCAATATTAATTGGTTGATATGTCTTTAACATAGTTAAGATATGATCGATATCTTTATGATTATTTTCTTTTTCATTTATTACTTCACTTGAGGTATTAATAAGTGTATTTTTTAAATCTGTATATTCTTCATTCAAAGTAATAATCCCCTTTCTTCTTTATTATTTAAATTATAATAATTAAGTAAATCACTTATTTTATTATTCCATTCTTGATATTCATCATTATTTATTAAATTATTTTCAAAATATTCTTCAAGCAATTTTTTAAAATCAGTTACTTCTTTATTTAATCCAAGTTCATAACCTGATGATAGTCCATTAAATGTTGAAGAAGATATGACATTATTTATTTTCTTTCTAATTTTCATATAAGATTCTTCAAGAGATATAATAGCTCTATTTTTATTTCTATTTTTTTTATTATATAAATGATTATATTCTATTTCATATTTATTTAATAATTCTCTGATAGATTCTATTTTATGTGTTTCATTTATATTGTAATTAATACATTCGATTAAGATATCATTAAGTTCATTATTTAATTCAGTTATTTGATTAGATATATCTTGATATCCTCTTTCAAATACACTTTTACTTTCAGTTATTTTCTTAGTTAGATTATCTAATTTATGTTCAATTATTGTTTTATAGTCTTCGATTATATTATTTGATTCTGATAAAGTATTTTCTCTCTTTTGACATTTTTCTAATAAGAATTCTTTATATATATTTTCATAATCATTAGTTGGTTGATAATATTCTATTTTACTTTTTATTTCTTCTAGTGAATATATATTTAAATTAGGTATTAATTGATAATAATTATTTAAGTTAATACTTTGATTAGTTTTATAACTTGTAAGAGACTTTCTGTCATCACTAGTTAATATTACAGGTAATTCACCAGTTACAACACTATCTCCATGCTTCCTACTTATTGTTAATTCAGTTACTTTACTAGGGCTATCATAAGCTTTATTATATTTATAATCTAGATAAGCAACTTGATAAAAATATAAATTATATATATAATCAGAAATATTTTCTGTTCTTCCATTTATTACAAGATTCATATCATCATCTATATACCTAGCTAAAGCCTTGATTAATCTATTAAATTTAATGCCTGTAGACATCTCAGAATTATAAACACTCATAAAATTAGGAGCAATATCTCTTAGTAAATTTAGAGATGATTCAAGTAATTCTTGTTTATCTTCAAGAGTTGGCTTTTTATATTCGTTATTAAGTAATAATTGATAATATTCATCTAATGTTTTATATTTGTTTGGTAAAAATTCAAATACAATATTACCATCTTTAATTATTAATTTACTTTTTATATTATATAATTCATCTTTAATATCTATCTTAGTATTTTTACTAGTATATATTATATTATTTGTAGGAAGTTTACTTATAAAACTATTAAAATAATCATCTATCATACTATTACTCATAAAATCATTCCTATCATTATAAAGTATTATAACATAAAAGAGCACTATGGTTATAGTGCTTTTTTTATTTAGTTTCTAGTACTCTTTTTATTATATTATCATCAAATTCAATATTAGAAAATTTATATATTTTATTATTAACTTTTATTTTAAATTTACCTATTTCTAAGTCTTCAACATTAGGTAAGTTTGCATAATTAGACTCTGTTTCACTAGCATAATCAAAAGATATTAATATAGATGCATTAGTATTTTCATCATTAATAAAGAACTTATTATGTACATCATTAGTTACAAGAACTAAGAAGATATTTAAACCTTTAATATTAGTTATTATATATTTTAATATATTATCAATATCTGGTTCATCTAGTAAAGAATCATTATCATCTATAGCTACTACTAATAATGGCATCTTTTTATTCGTTTTATTATTATATTCAAATGCATTATTACAATTATTTTTATCTAAGATATCTTTTCTATGATGTATTTCCTTTATAACATTTTCAAGTACTACTAATGCTTTATTTTTATCATTTAACGCATTTATTAAAGAATATCTTGTTTGTGTATAATAATTTAATTCGACACCTGATGTATCTATTGCTATTAAGTTCATTTCTAGTGATGTATATTTAGTAAATAATTGTAATAATATTTCATCTAATAATATAGACTTACCTGTACCAGTTTCACCAGTTATTATAATAGATGGGTTTTCATATATATCTACTTTTAAATATCTATTACCATTATGTCCTAATATTATTTCTTTTTTACTAACATCTTTTTTTAATATATCTTCAAAATTCATAATATCACCTAATCTAGGATTTGATAATCACTACTTACAGCACCATATATATGATTTTTATATATATATTTAGCATTAAATGAAGTAAATGTATCTGAAGTACCAGATTCATTTTTCTTAGAATATATTTCTTTATATGTATATTTAGTACCAATTAATAGATAATCTTCGATATAGGTATCTGTTCCTTCTGGTATTGAACGTGATGCTACCATGATATCTCTAATACTTGGTGAAAAACCTGAATCTAAGTTAAACATATAATCACCAATACGATAGAAATGATGAATTCCTAAGTTATTAATATCTGTATAAGTCATTTGCTTAGCATTAACAATACTACTAAAAGATAAAGTTAATATTAATATTAATAATAAATTAAATCTTTTTTTCATAATATTTTCCTTTCATTTAACATGAGCAATATATTTAATATCTTGATTAGTATTTAAGCTAAATGTTATTTCTTGAGTCTTTGATAAATCTAAAGTAGTTGTTGTTATTACACATGAAGTTGAATCAGTATAACCTATTGGTTCATCATTTAAATATACTGTATATCCTTCAACTATTTCACCAGATGTCTTATATATTTTAAGTGAATTACTTAACTTATTACCATCATCTACATAAGTAAAATAATAATCATTATTTATATTATTAGTATTTTTATGTTTTTTATTTAAAAATATAAATAATATTAATAATAGTATTACTATAACTATAATACTTATTATGATAGCTATTTTCTTTTTATTTATTTGCATTGATAGCCAATCCCTTCAAGATATTTCTTTTCATCATCTTTACTTACTTCATCACCAATTGTTATTTTATGTTCAGCAGATGATAAGCTATTGGTTATACCCATTAATACATCAGATGTATTATTAGGATCATTATAATCTATAGTTAAAGTATCAATAGCTACCCCATTTTCTTTAGTATCTATATGAATTGATACATTATTATCTAATGAAGTTATTTTATAAGTATCATCTGGTAAATATGTATAAGCATTAGTAAATAAATTAGAAATTATTTCTTCATATTTATCTTGTGATGCATAACTACCACTTATTTGTACATTTTTATCTTCGATTATTTCACTTATTTTATTATTATTATTATTGATATTTACTTTTAATGTATCATTTATTGTAAATCCATCTATACTATTAGTTATTTTACTACACTCTAATGTTTTATTTTTATTTGAATTAATAACTATTGTTATAACAATAATTATTATTAATATAACTAGTATTAGTAATAGTAATAGTTTATATTTTCTTAATTTATTTATAATATTTTTCATATATACCCCCGTATTTAATTAAGATGCTTTACAACTTGTACTATAAGATGCATTATGTTTTTCACTTGTACTTTCATCTTCAACGGTTAATGTTGGTTTTGAGCTTAAATTATATGTATTTGAGTTTACAACTGCTATTCCATTACCATTTGCATAACCAATTGGATCTGATCCAACATATAAGTAATAATTTCCAATACGTGAACCATTATGACAAACTGTAACATTTTGATTACCTGTATCCATTCCTAAATCTTTATCTATAACATTGGAATAATTCCAAGTATATGTATCAACTTTCTTAGTTGTTGTTGTCGTTGTAGTGGTTGCCTTAGTAGTTGTTGTAGTTGCTTGTGTTCTTGGTTGTGTAGTTGGTGCCTCAGTTTGAGCTTGTGTTCTTGATTGTGTAACTCTTGGATTATCTTCAGTTTTAATTGGAATCGTTTTTGTTGTTGTCGTAGTTACTTCTTCAGTTATTACTGGAGGAAGTGTCGTAGTAGTTTCTGTACCTGTAGTAATCAAAGTCGTCTCTATTTTATCAGTAGTAGTTGTTTGATTTCCTTTACTAATAGGTTTCTTTTGATCACCCGTTGCACAGTAATGCATCAATAATAATATTATTAATATAATAATTATAATCATTAATATATACATTACTACTTTTCTAATTTTCTTTTTCTTTTCATAATCTTTATCTGGATTATAGTTATTAGTATCTTTATGCATATTTATGTTATTATTTTCACTTTTCATAAGCATCCCTCGTAATTATCTATATTTAATTATTACATATATTTTATTTTTTATCAATAATCTTAAAAAAAATAGCATTAATAGATATCATAATCTGTTAATGCTACTTTTAATTCATTTATATCTGTTCCATTATCTACAAGTGGAATATTAATCGAATAAAATATATTATCATCATAATCAGTATAATTATTAACTACTACACGGTCATCATTAAAATTAATAATATCTTCACCAGATATATATTTTACTAAATCGATATCGCTTTTATCTTCCAAATCTTCTTGTGATATAAATAAAGTTGCTGTAGTTACGTTTCCTGTTACCCATACTTCTAATCTATATGGTCTTCCATCTTTAAGTGTTCCTTCATGATAACCAATATTTAGAATATCTGGTGTACTTGTATAATCAACAAGACTTCTATTTATTTTAGGATAATTCATAGTTCACCTACTTTTCATACATATCTTTTGTTGTAAGAGATAAATATACATTATCTATATCACTAGGTAAGATATTTAAATCTTTCAATATACTATAAGATGTATCTATATCCATTTCAAGAAAACATTTATCATTTTCAAGTATTTTTTCAATTATTTGATATTTACTATCTTGTTTTTCAAGTAATTTAGCTTGTTTTCTAAGTTTATCTATCATAAATACTCCTTCAATAATATCTTATTATTAATTAATTCATCTAGTTTACTTTTACTAATTAATTTTATTATTTCATCAGTATTATTATCTATTAGTATATATTTAGAATCACTATTTATAATAAATATAGGTCTTAATACTTCATTATTATTATACTTTTTATAATATATATCTAATATAATATTATCATTATTAATAATATTCTTAGATATATGTTTAATATAATCTATTGAATCTATACCTCTAAGTGAATTACTAGAAAGTCTTTTAATTAATATTTTTAATCGTTTATCATGAGTAATATTATTATCTAAATAGTTATCTTTATATAATTTAATATTTTTAGTATATATTTCTTTTATTTGTTTTTTATTATTAATATCTCTTTTAATACTATTTAATTGTTCATAGAATTTATTTTTAGTTATATTATTACTAGATATACACATTAAATTATTTATATCTTTAGTACTTAATAAGATATTATATTCATTTATATTAAATTCTAATTTAGTAATATTATTATCATTAGTTATTTTATTAGTTATATTTAATTTATCTAATAAATCTTTATATATTTGAATAAATTCTTTAATAGTTTTATCTGTGATATTCTTTTTACTATTAATTATTTCTTTTAGTTTTAAATAATAAAATATAGATTTATCTAATAAACCATATGTATTATCTATATCTTTACTTAATAATTTATATATAT
>OMVK01000008.1 GCA_900314465.1 uncultured bacterium
AAGTATTAATAATATTTTTAATACTATTTCTTTTATCTTTATTTGTACATAATAAATATTCTAATAATAAATTATTAATATTCCATTTATATTTATTCATATTATTTAAGTAGAGAACTAGCACTATGTAAATATGTTCTTGTAAGTAATCCTCTACCTAATTTAATACCCCCAAAGTATCTTACAACAACTATTAAGACGTTATCTAAGTTGTTTTTATCTATTACAGTTAATATAGGATCCCCTGCAGTACCATTAGGTTCACCATCATTATTCTTTTTAATAATATTATTTATCTTATAAGCATATACTACATGTCTTGCTTTCTTATTATCTTTTTTAATATCATTAATTATTTTATCTATTTCATCAATATTATCTATTTGATAATAATAACTAATAAATTTAGATTTCTTTTCTATAATAGTATTTGTTTTAATAAGTTTCATATAAATTTCTTTCTATATAAACATATATGTATTATAACAAATGTTTACTAAAATTTAAATATTAATATATAATATACTAAGGTTGATGTATATGAATAAATATGTAAATAGCAGAAGATGCAAATATTTAGAAGAAAAATTATCATTAGTTCCACATTTACCTGGTAGTTATCAGATGAGAGATGAAGAAAATACAGTTATTTATGTAGGTAAAGCTAAAGATTTACATAATAGAGTTAATTCATATTTTCATAATGATATATATGGTAAAACAGCTAAACTTGTAAGTAATATCTATGATTTTACTTATATAATTACTAGTTCTGAATATGAAGCTTTCTTATTAGAAATTAATTTAATTAAAAAATATAATCCTAAATATAATATCTTATTAAGAGATGATAAGAGTTATCCTTATATTGAATATACGAGATATCCATATCCAATGGTAAGAGAAGTAAGATATTTAAGTATTAAGAAAAAGAGTGGTAGATATTTATTTGGGCCTTATGTTAATGGTACTGCAGCTAGAAAAATAGTTGAACTTTTAAACAGATTATATCCATTAAAAAAATGTCAAGGTAAACCAAAAGAAGTATGTTTATATTATCACTTACATGAGTGTTTAGGTTATTGTGTCAAACAAGTTGATGAAGAAAAAGTAAATCAGATGGAAAGTGAAATATTAAGTTTCTTAAATGGTAATAATGATTTAATAATTAATAAATTAAAGAAAGAAATGGAAATACAAGCAAGTAACTTAAATTTTGAAGAAGCTCAAGAATTAAAAGAATACTTAGAATATATTAATGTAATTTTAGAAAAACAAAAGATTGATATTCAAGATTTAGTTAGTAGAGATATTGTTAATTATTATGTAGATAATGGCTATTTATCTATACAAATATTTTTTACAAGAAATGGTAAATTAATAGGTAGTACTAATAAGATATTACCAATAACAGATAATATTAAAGATGATTTAGAATCATATATAACTATGTTTTATGAGAAAAAAGAACACCCACATGAAATACTTGCACCACTTGATTTAGATCTTGATTTACTTACTAAAGCAACTAATATACCGTTTATTTATGTATCTCGTGGACCTAAGAAAAAACTTATCGATTTAGCACGTGAAAATGCAAAGATTAACTTAGAAAACAATTTTAAAGAAATACAAAAGAATATTGAAAGAACTGAAGGAGCTAATGAAGAACTTGAAGCACTATTAGGAAGAAAAATACATCGTATCGAATCTTTTGATAACTCTAACTTATTTGGTTCATATGCAGTATCTGGTATGGTCGTTTATATTGATGGACGTCCAGCTAAGAATGAATATCGTAAATATAAAGTATCATTAGATGTAAATGATGATTTTCATACCATGAAAGAAGTTACTTATAGACGTTATTTTAGGGCACTTCTTGAACACAGTGAGCTTCCTGATGTTATCTTAGTTGATGGTGGTAAATCACAGATAAGAGCTGTTAATGAAACACTTGAAGAATTAAAGTTAAAAGATAAGATTAAAGTATGTGGTCTTGTTAAAAATGATAAACATATGACTAATGACTTAATGGATGGAGATACTCTAGAAATATATAATATCGATAGAACTAGTAATTTATTTCATTACTTAACAAGAATTCAGGATGAAGTACATAGATTTACTATATCTTATCATCGTGAATTAAGATCTAAAGGTTCACTTGCATCTATACTAGATAATATTGATGGAATAGGTAAGGTAAGAAGAACAGAATTACTTAAAAAATATGGTTCCCTAACTAAGATAAATAATGCATCTATCGATGAATTAAGTGAAATAATACCTAATGATGTAGCAATTAATTTAAAGAAATACTTATCTGATTATCTAAATAGTAAAAATAAATAAATATATTGTTTAAACTAATTATTTATACTAAAATAATTTAAGAGGATAGGTGATAATATGTCTAGTCCAATGGAAACAAAGAATAGATATGCAAGTCAATGGATTTGGTTTTTAATAATACCTGTAGGTGCTATTTTATTAGTAATTGCAGTTAATTTTGTATATGATAAGATAATAGAAACAGGTTTTGAAAAAGATACTAAAGAAGTATTAAATGCGTTAATGTATAGGGAAGACTTAGAGACAGCTGATGATTATAAAGCAGCTGCAATTGACCAGTTTAAACAGATAAAAACAACTAATCCATTTGATGGAGATAAAAAGAAATATACTGAAGAAGATTTAGAAAATATTTCAGTTGTTGTTGGTAAAGATTATGTCTTATTATCTAATTATTATAGTTTTACTGATGCAGGTGTAATACTTAACTTATTTAATATCAAATGGGTTAATAAAGATGGTTATATAGATGATAATGAAATAAATAAGAAGACTAATAAGAAAAATAAAATGATTACAGCTAAATATATGGCTAAGTTTAATGAATATGGTGAACCTAGTATTGAAAAATATGAAGGTGATGATAACGAATTATTCTTAGAAGAATATAAAGCTACATCGACAACTACTACTAGTACAGAAAGTTAAGCATAAATAACTTATATATTAAGTTATAACGTTAATTAATGTTTGAATTTATATATCTAGTATGCTAAAATACTTATAGTTTAAGTGAGGTGGAAACAATATGGCAAGTAAAAATAAAGGTTCAAGAATTCAAGTTGCACTAAAATGCAGTGAATGTGGTAACTTACTAAGACCAACATTTAAAAATGTTAAAAATACTAAAGAAAAACTAGAATTAAATAAGTATTGTCCTACTTGTAAGAAAACTACTATTTTTAAAGAAACAAAAATAGGTAAGTAATCTAATCTCATTTAGATTCTTGATAGAAAGGAGTACTAATTATGAATATAAGTATTAATGATATTAAAAATGGTATGACTATTATTATTGATGGTAAATTATATCAAATCGAAGACTTTCAACATGTTAAACCAGGTAAAGGTTCAGCCTTCATGCGTATTAAATTACGTAATTTAAAAACCGGAGCTTTAATTGAACAAACATTTAATACTAATATAAGTGTAGAAAAAGCTCATGTTGATCATTTACCAATGCAATATCTATATGCTGATGGTACAAATTATGTATTTATGAATACAGAAACATATGAACAACTTGAAGTACCTGCTGAGACAATTGGAGATAAAAAGAACTTCTTAAAAGAAGGAATGGAAGTAAGTATTCAAATGTATAATGGTTCTATTTTAGGCATTAATTTACCTGATAAAGTTGAATATGAGATAATTGAAACAACTGATGCAACTAAAGGTAATACAACAAATAATGCTCAAAAAGATGCCACTATTGAGACTGGATATAAAATAAGAGTACCATTATTTATTAATCAAGGTGAACATGTAATTGTTACAACTGCCGATGGTAAATATGCAGGAAGAGCCTAATGGTTCTTTTTTTATTAAATAAGGATATTTATGAATCAAGAATATATAAATAAAATAAAAGATATAACTAAATATTATCGTAAATATAAAAATATCTTAGAATTAATATTATATAATTATGAGAATTTAGATTTTTATATAAGAATAGATTATGATTCAAAACATAATAAATATTATGTACATTTTACTAATTTAAATGATTATCAAGGTAAATTAGATAAGGGGGTATTGTCCAGTTCTTTTATAATAGATGAAGTTATAAAAAGTATTTATAACGATTTAAATAAACTAGATAAAAAAGAATATATTAATATTAATGATACTTATTTTGATTATGTCTATTTTCATGCATATTATAATAATACTGAATATCATTATGAATATAATAAATATACTCCTAAAGAAATAATTAAATTAAATAATATAATAAGAACTATTTTCTTATGTTTACCACATAGATTATTATATTTATTTAATGAATTACTTGCTATTGAAAATAATACAGTTAGTGATTATGAATATTATAAATTCTTTAAGTTTAATTTAAAGAAAGATAATATAGATAACTTATTTGATGTAAATAGTATTGATGAAGGTAATAGTTATATTAATAATCATCAGATAAGATTCTTAGAATATATTAGTCCTTTAAAGACATATTATGGAGTACTTGAAGATAATATACATAGATTACATATAATAACTATTTATTATGATGAAAAAAATAATATTATGAAACTTACTTGTAGTAAAAATGAACATATGCATTGTAAACATGAATATGCAATACTGGAATCAATTAAAAATAAAAAGAAAATACCATTTTATAAAGTAAGATATGTATATAAAGATGAATCTTTATTAAACAAATTAACTAGTTTTAATAATATCTTATTATCTATTGGTTGTGATAATGTTAATATGAATATTATTACATATGAAGGTATCTTATTAAAAGTACCATTAAAAGATAAGAATGGTAATTTAAACTTTGAAGTAATCGAAGATGATAAAGATAATACTTTATCTAATAAATTAAATAATATATAAATAAAAACTGAGTTAGACTAATATTAACTCAGTTTTATTATTTACATAACTAATAAGTTCCCTAACTATTATATTATTTACTTCTTTTAAAATAGGATCAGGTAGTAATAAAATCATAGATTTAGGCATAATACCCATACTAATATTATTAAGTAATTGATTATAATTACATACAAGTTTATTATTATCAATAAATATTTTAAATTCTTCTTTATTC
>OMVK01000035.1 GCA_900314465.1 uncultured bacterium
ATAACAAACTATAATTTTTATCATTTTGTTATTGACTTATTATAGTTAGTCTCCTTAATAAAAAGTTATATAAAACATAAGTAATAATACTTAATAAAATATTTCGTTTTTTATACATCTAAAAGTATACTACAAAGTATTATTCTTGTCCATTACTAAAATATTAAGCTTATTTAAATAATAATTTAATTTGTCGCTTTTAAAACGACCATTTATTAAATAAGTATCATATAATGTATATATACAAAGGGAGAGTGAAAATATGAAAAAAAATATAACATCACTAATGAATTTAATATCAGAAACAGAAAAGGATATTGATTCCATTACTTATTCAATTAATGATTTAGCCATTAGTACTACAATCGAAGAATTAAATGGTAGAGAAACCATTATCGAAGATAATAAGAAAGATTTTGATTTACAACTTGATGAACTAGTTAAAGATACTAAAGAATTATCTAGATTAAAAGCTATACTTTATGAAAAAAATAATAGTTTTAAATTAAGCGATGGTAGAACAATCCAAGAAGCAATTGTTGATAATACTAATCTAAGAAAACTAAAAGATACTTACGAAAAATTATTATTACTTAAGAGTAGTAAAAATAGAGTAACTGAAGTAAACAATTCTTATTTTGAATCTCATACTTTAAATTTTAATCCAGATGATATTCGTAAAAAACTTGATGATTTAGATAAAAAAATTCAAGAAACAGATTTTGAAATATCTAAATTAAATTCAATAGAATTTGAAATATAATATTAATGGTTCTATTAAGTTATTTTATAGATTAAATAGAATATAAATATTCTAGCCATAGTATTTTATACAATTTAATTCCTAGAAAAATTGATTTTAATTTAATTTATAATTTATAGTTTATACTTTTTATTACGATTAATAATTTATTATTACAATTAATTTAAAAGGCGTTTGGATTAATTTTATATTATTTTAATAAATTGTATGAAATACACGTGCTATATACTTACTGCATATATTATGTAGTTAGGTATATAGCTTTTTTAATATCTTGTTTATTTAAATATCTTAAATTATAATTAATATATAATTGAGAGTGTGATACTATGAAGAAAAAGTATATTCTTTTTATAATAATGGTATTAGTAATATTTGTCTTAGTATCAAGTTTATTTATTTTTGATGATAAAGAAAAAACAATAACTCATTCTAAAAAAGAAATAACAGAAAATGTTAAAATAGATGATAATACTTTAAATATTACTTATAAAGATTCAAATATGATAGATACAAATCTTACATATGGTAATACTATTACTAAAGAATTTAAAGTTAGTAATAATAATGATAATAATATTATATATTCTCTTAAATTTAATGATAGTTCTATATCTAATGAAGATGTAACTTATTCAGTATATGAATCACTTGATGGTTCTAGTTATACAGAACTTAAAAAGAATGAATCAATTAAAAAAGATACTTTTCTTATATATAATTTAATAATAGAAAGTAAAAAAGATAATTATTTTAAAATAGTATTTAAATCTAATAAAGAAAATACTACTACTACATTAAAAGGTATTATAAATGTATCTAGTAATTTAACTGAATCAGAATTATTTATCAAAGATATTAATAATATTCAAGAAAAATTAATTAATAAAATAGATAGTTTAAATGGTATTAATACTAAAGGATATTATATTATTAATATAGCTGATTTAACTAATAAAACTGAATCTAATCTATTTGGTTATATATTAATAGATGCTAGTGATATATCAAGTATTAAATATTATTATACAGTCTATAATAATAAATACATGTTATACAATTATAAATATACAAGTGATATTAAAATATCTAAAAATGACTCTAGTAAGACATCTAATATAGATTTTAATTCTATATGTAATAATTATAATAATAAAATAACATGTAGTAGTTTTAGTTCTATACCATATAGTGAATCTGGTGGTAAGAATGCATTTTATAATAATATTAATACTATTATAGATAATACTAAAAATATATTTGTTAATAAAAGTAATTTAATATATGTTATAGATGTTACTAGTGATATAGAAAATAATAGTAATATAAGAGGTTATATAGTAATAGATAATACTAATAATAATCCTGAATATTATTTATATTTAACAGATAATTTATTTATGATATCTGGTTATAATTATACTAAATTAGGTAATATAGATATTAATGGTACGACAATTAGATCATATAACGAATCTGCTTTTAATCTAAGTGCATCAAGTAAAAAAACATCATGCAATTTTAGTGGTTTTATATCATGTGTAGATATAAATGGAGGACTTATCTAATGAAAAAAAAGAAAATAATATTTATAAGTATAATATCAATAATAATAATTATTATAATATTAACCTCAATATATCATAATAATAAGATATATCAAAATTATGAAAAACAAATACAAGCTAAAATCGAAGAAATATATAACAATATATATAGTTATAATTATAAAGATAGTGGACATATTGATTTAGTAGCTAATTATCGTGGTGCACATGGTGAAGCAAATCCCGCAAATTTCAGTTATGATTTTAAACTCACAAATACATCATTAACACTTGGTAACAGTGATGGATATCATACCGAAGGAATATCAGATGATTATAAAACATATGCTGATAATACTTTAAAAGAATTAAATAACTATACAGTAGAAGATTATAAAAATATCATAAGTCATAATATAATCGCAGAAAGTAAAAATAATAAATTAATTATTACATTAGATAAAGATTATATAAATAAAATATTTAATAGCAATTTTACTAATATAACATTAACCTTTAATTTAAAGGGATTAATATATAAAAAAGTTGATAATCTAACATTAAATATTAAATATACATATGATGGTAATAATATAGATAATAATTTAACTATAAGTAGTGATTTAAAAACTATTATTGGTGAAATAAATAATTTAGACTTCAGATATTATGAAAATAGTAATGGATTTAGTATTTCTTATGATACTGTATTTAAATTAAATAAAATAGAATATGATAATTATAATGAAATTAATATTGTATTCTCATCTTATAGTGTTACACTAGATTTATATAAAGACTATATAGATTTTTATGTATCTGGAGAAGCTGCTATATATAAAGGTTTAACTATGAAAATAACATTTACTGATGATATTAATATTAATCAAGATAATGAAATAGATGGTCATAGTATACCAATAATAAGATATTTTACTAATTTAAATAGAATTGGGAGTGAGTATTAATGGATGAAAATGTTTGGGAGAAAACTAAGAATAGTAAAATAACAATGGTAATAATAATTTTATTTATATTATTATTAGTTATATGTGGAGTAATAAGCATATCAATATATTCGGGAACTTCTAATGTACAAAGTTATTTTAATAATATCGAAGCTAGTTCTTCAATATATAGTGAAGTAAGTAATCAAACATCAATTAATAAGAAATTATCTGATATATCTAATAATGATGGATATACTTTAGATAATGCTTATACTGAAACTAATCCATATGGTATAAGCCCTTTATCAGGTATAATAATATTTCAAACAAAAAATGATGAACAAATCAAAGTATATATAAATAATAAATATGTTACTACTACTGATTCATCTAAGAAACATATAATACCTATATATGGTTTATTAAGTAATTATGATAATACCGTAAGAGTAGAAAGTAGTTCTGAAAGTCAAGATTATATATTTAAGACTAGTGAGGTTAATGTTGATTATCCATTAACTATTAATAAATCAACAGAAATAACTAATGATATTTATTTAACTGTTGATTCATATACAAGAAAAATATCTGGCTGGGACACTGAAGGTAGTTTAAGATTTTATCTTGATGCCCCTAATTCTATGGATATAGAGTTCTTAGATAATAACCATTTCTTAATAGGGGTACCACAAGGTACTTATCGAGACCAATATATTGGTTTTGTTGAAATGGATTATTTAGGTAAAATATATAATTATTATACTTTAAAAAATGGATATTCTTTTGATTTTCAAATACTTAAAGATGGAACAATCATGGTACCAGGTGGAGATACTCCAGTTTATTTTACTAAACAAATGATAACATCAATTAATCCTAAAGATGGTAGTGTAGTAGATTCACTTAATATTTATGATATTGTTAAAAATATTGATCCTGATTTTAATGAAAAATATTTAGGACCATCTGCAATTAGAAATGGTTTTTACTATGATGAAGATAGTCATGATTTAGTAGTATCATTTAGAAACATAAATACTATTTGGTGTTTTGATTATCAAAATAAAACACTTAAATGGGTATTAACAGATCCAACAAACGAATTATTCCAAAGTGATGTATGGAAAAATTACTTAATAACTGTTGATACAGGAAGATACCCACTTGGACAACATTCACCACAATTAATAGATGGTAATTTATTCTATTTTAATAATGGAATAGATAGATATAAATTAAATGAATTAAATGAAGATGATACAGTAACTAATTATAAAAATAATTATTCAGATGTAGAATTACTTCATATAGATGAAACAACACATCAAGCAACAAATTTATATACTTATGATGCTGATAAAAAATATTTATCAATTAAATATGGATATTCAAGAATACTAGATAATAATCATAAATTAATCGATTTTGGATATATCTTAAAAGATTCATATCGTAATACTAAAAATAGTTTAAAAGAAACAGAAAAAGGAGTAGATAATATCTATTCTAAGATAATTGAATTAGATAATAATAATAATATAATATTTGAAGCAACTTCTGAAGAAGGTAAATATCGTGTGTTTAAACATAGTATTTATAATGAAACAACAGAAAATATTGATTTAAATACTTTAAATATTATTAATACAATACCTAATGATAATTTAAGTGAATCTAATTATAAAAAGATAAATATTAATGATAGTATCGAATGGATAAATAGTTTAGAATTTACTAAAAATACATTTACTACAGATTATAATTTTAAAGAAGATGATTCGATAAAATTATATTTTATGAATAAAGCTGGTAAGATATATATACTTGATTATAAAGATAGTAATAATAAAAATATTAATCGTATATTTAATGTAAGTTTACCATCAGGTTATTATGCTTTATTTATTGATGTAAATGGAACACTTTATAAGACTAATAAAGTATATACCTGGTAAATTCAACTAGAAGTTGAGTAATTCAACTTCTTTTTTATTTTATTATTATATAAACTAATTTAATATATTAACTGGAGGGAAAAATATGAATAATAATAGTAATAAGATAGTAATAATAGTAGTATTAGTAATAGCAATATCAGTTGTAGTAGCAATTGGTTTTAATAATAAAACAAAAGGACTTAATAATTCAACGACGACGACAACTAGTGCTATTAGTGAAGCAACAGAATTTAAAAATGAATATGAAAAACTTAATGGTAATAAAACATCATCAGGTAATACAATGAGAAGTGTAACTATAGATGAAAATAATCCATTTATCGAAGTAACTGGAGATGAAATAGTTGAAAAGATAAATAATAATGAAAGTTTCTATTTATATATCGGAGATCCTAAATGTCCTTGGTGTAGATCAGTAGTTGAAAAATTTATTGAAATTGCTAATAAAAATAATATTAAAGAAGTTTATTATATTAATATTTGGGATGATGATCACAATGAAGTATTTAGAGATAAATATGAACTAGATGAAAATTCTAAACCAGTTAAAACAGTAGAAGGAACAAGTGCATATTATACATTACTTGATAAATTTGCAAGTGTACTAGAAGAGTATGAATTAACTACAAGTTCAGGTAAAAAAGTTGATACAAAAGAAAAGAGAATATTTGCCCCAAACTATTTCTATGTTGAAAATGGCAATTTAAAAAGTTTTACTACAGGTATTTCTGAAAAACAAACAGGAGCTTATGATGAACTTACTGATGAAATACTTAAAGATGAAGAACAATCATTTACTAAATTCTTTGAAAATGCAGCTGAATAACTGCATTTTTTTATAACAAAAAAAGACTTAATAAATAAGTCTTAGTTTGCTTTCTTTAAATTCTTCCACTCACGATTAGAAAGTGTAACATCTACACCATTAATCTTCTTAGTTTGTAAGTTTAATTTTTGACTTCTTCTTGTTCTTCTTTTTGAGTGAGAAACATTATTTCCAAATAAAGGTTTTCTAGTAGTTAACTTTACAGCCATAGTTCTTCCTCCTTTAACAATCTTTATCGATTATAACAATTAAAAATAGTTAAGTCAACCAATTTTTGTTGATTATCTATTAGGTAAAGCTTTTTTAATCAAATTTTTATCTATTTTACTATCTGATGCATATAATGCACAGTCTCTAGACTTTATTATTTTATTTATCTTATCTTTATCATATAACATATCATTATAAGTTCTTATTTGAATCATTTTAATAATATCATTAAATTCATCTATATCATCTATATATTTATTTTTATTATGTTCAATAGTCTTAACTAAAAAAATAATTATTAAATCATCATAATTATATATATTCTTACATAAATAACCATATTTATTAACATCACTTTTTAATATTTTAAGATAATAATCATAATTAGGAAAATATAAAAAATCACTTAAATAACTATTTTCTAAATCTTTTGAAGTATACATTAAATAATATTTATATCTTATTAATTTATTAATTAGATTAGTATTATTAGTTTTCTTTAATTCATCTAATACTTCTAATAAGTTTTTTATATATAAATGATTTTCAATAGTATCTTTATTATTTTTTAATCTAAGAATATTAATATTTATTTCTTCTAATATAGAATTTATTATATCATTAGTATTATCATAATAAGATTTATTCATAGATTTTTTATTTTCTTCATTAATCGTAGATACATATTTATAATTATTAATAAATCTTTGATAGTTTTTAAAATCACATATTTTATTATTAGCAATTGAACTAATAAAATTATAAAATCTTTTTGTTTCTTCATCATTAAAAGATATAGCACTATAAAAATTAAAATCTTCTTCACTAGATAATGGAGAAATATATTTAATAATATTTTTAATATCTTGATAGTTTAAATCTTTATTAATTTCTTTATTTAACATATCTTGATATATATTTCTTATTAATTTTTCTTTATCTAATATATTATTTAATATACTTTCACTCATAAAATCACCAAACGTATTAGATATCTTATAAATTCTTTATTTGTTTGTCAATTAATTGTATAATTTATCTTAGGTGGTTATGGTGTATACAGCACTTGGAGTTAAAACTGATTATAGCTTACTTAAAAGTCTCATCACAATAGATGACTTAATTTCTTATGCCATAAAAAACAATTTACATACTTTAGGTATTTTAGATAATAATTTAAATTCATCATATGCTTTTTATAAAAAATGTCTTTTAAATAATATAAAACCTATCATAGGTTTAGATATAAATATAGATAATAATAATAGATTATTCTTATACCCTAAAAATTATCATGGATTAACTATCTTATTTAAAATATTAAAATATAAAATAGATAATAATATAACTATAAATAATTTATCTAATTATAATAGTGATATCATATGTGTATTACCATATGAATCTATTAATATATATAATAATATAAATAAAATATTTGATATAACTTTCTTAAGTTATAAAAATAATATTGAATATAAAGAAGAAATAAATATAACTAATAATACTATATATATAAATGATATATATGCATTAGATAAAGAATCGTCTAAATATATTAATTATTTATACATGATAGATAATAATTTGAAACTAGGTGAATATCAATTAATTAATTATGAAAATAATATCTTAGATATAAAAGATTATGATACTTCTAAATTAACTAATTTAATAAATATAAGTTTTCCTAGTAATCAAAGATATATACCTATATATGATAATAATATTAATTCTAAAGAATATTTATCTGAATTAACACATAAAGGTTTAGCTAAAAGATTAAATAATAATATAAGTGATGAATATAAGAATAGACTTGAATATGAATTAAAAGTAATAAATGATATGGGTTTTACTGATTATTTTTTAATTGTTTTTGATTATGTTAGATATGCCGTTAAAAATTCCATTATGGTTGGTGCAGGAAGAGGTTCTGCAGTTGGTAGTTTAGTTGCTTATTCATTAGGTATAACTTGGATTGACCCACTTAAGTATGATTTAATATTTGAAAGATTTTTAAATCCTGAAAGAGTAACTATGCCAGATATTGACATAGATTTTGATGCAAGTAAAAGGGATCAAGTAGTAGCATATGTTCAAAACAGATATGGAATAGATAAAGTAGCTCATATCATAACTTATAATAATATGCAAGCCCGTGAAGTATTAAGATTAATTGCTAAGATAAATAATATAAGTGATAATAATTTAGATATTCTACTTAAATATATAGATGCAAAAAAAAGTTTAAAAGATAATTTAACTGATGAAGTAAAATCAATATTAAAAGAATATTCTAATTTAAATAAAGTATATCATGAGGCTATATATCTTGAAGGACTTAAGAAAAATATTGGTACACATGCTGCAGGTATAGTCATATGTTCAAAAGAGTTAACTGATTTAGTTCCTGTATGTAAATCTGGAAGTGATTATCTAACTTGCTATGATAAAGATGAACTAGAAGAATTAGGTCTACTCAAGATGGACTTTTTATCTATTAAAAATCTTACGATTATGCAAGATATCTTAGATGATATATATAAAATATCTGGTAAAAAATTAAATATTAATAAAGTACCATTAGAAGATTCATTAGTATATGATTTATTTAGTAAAGCAAATACTACAGGTATATTCCAGTTTGAATCAGCAGGCATGAAAAACTTCTTAAAAAAATTAAAGCCAAATAACTTTTATGACTTAATAATTGCAATTGCAATATTTAGACCTGGTGCATCAGATAATCTAGATACATTTGTTAATAGGCATAATGGTAATGAAGAGATAGCTTATCCACTTGCTGAATTAGAACCAATATTAAAAAGTACTTATGGAATACTTATATATCAAGAGCAAGTCATGCAAATATTAGTTAAAATGGCTGGTTATACATTTGGTGAAGCAGATATTATCAGAAGAGCCATAAGTAAAAAGAAAATGAATATAATAGTATCTGAAAAAGATAATTTTATAAAAAGATCAGTTAATAATGGATATAGTGAAGCAGATGCTACAAATATCTATGATTTAATAGTTAAATTTG
Source organism: uncultured bacterium (assembly GCA_900314465.1). GTDB lineage: Bacteria > Bacillota_I > Bacilli_A > RF39 > UBA660 > UBA6985. The sequence continues at coordinate 9,304 of OMVK01000035.1, forward strand.
GTGATTACGGTTTTAATAAATCACACTCCGTAGCTTATGCTTTTATCGCATATCAAATGGCATATTTAAAAGTACATTTTAAAGAAATATTTTATATAAACGTCTTAAATAATAATTTTGGTAGTGATGAAAAAACAAAAGAATATATAAATGAAGCTAAGAGTCTAGGTGTTAAATTTTTAAAACCAGATATTAATCTATCAAGTGATAAATATATCTTAGAAAATAATTCAATAAGATTACCATTTAGGGTAATAAAAGGAATAAGTAGTATCGTAGCAAATAATATTATAAATGTACGTGGTAATAATAACTTTAAAGATTTTTATGACTTTTGTATTAGAATGAATAAATATAATTTAAGTAAACAAGTATATGATGCTCTAATAGATGCAGATGTTTTTTCATCATTTAGTTATAATAAAAACACTTTAAAATATAACTTAGATAATATATTAACATATGCTGATTTAGCAAGTAATCTAGATGAATCACTTGTATCTATTCCTGAAATGCAAATAGTAAAAGAAGAAGATAATAATAATATTCAAAATGAAATAAAATTATTTGGCTTTTATATATCTGACCATCCATGTGCTAAATATCCTAACTGTTTTAAATTAAGAAATATTGAAGATAATTTTGATAAATATATAGATACTTATGATTTTATTGAAAATATAAAGACATTAAAAACTAAAAAAGGTGATGATATGGCATTTATAACTGCATCTGATGAAACAGGTAAAGGTGATTTTGTCGTATTTCCTAAGATAGTAAATCAAATATTTGATATAAAAACAGGCGATATTGTTCATATCAAAGGTCATGTTGAAAGAAGATATGACAGGTATCAAATAATAGTTAATGAAATAAAGAAAGTATGATAAAATAAAAATGATGTTTCCGTAGCTCAGTTGGATAGAGCAGTCGCCTCCTAAGCGAAAGATCGTGAGTCCAAATCTCACCGGGAACACCATTTTTTATCTAAAAATATATTAAAAATAATTATCTTATAATATAATATTATTAGTAATATTAATAACTTATATATCATAAAATATAAATTGGTGGTGAATTATATAAAAAATAAATTAAATAAAAATACTATTATTAATATTATTGGTTGGATATGTTTATTAGTGCCTATATTCTTTATTTCATCTTTTGATTATCAAGGTGATAATAATATATTGCAGTTTACTTATGCAGCCCTTCCATATGTATTAATAGGTATAGGTGCAATATGTATATTTTCGACAACTGAAATAAAAAATGATAAGAATGGTGGTGAAGAATAGAATGTATAAAACAGTAGTAATTGATTATTCACCAAAAGCTGATGATATGGCATTAAAAATTGAAGAAAAAGCAAATGAAATGCAACAAGAAGGTTATGAACTCATAACAATGTCTATTACAGGTTCAGCAAAAGCAATTTTAGTATTTAAGAAGTAACTCTATTAAATAGAGTTTTTCTTTTCTTGAAAATTAATATATCTTGTATTAATATAACTAATTAATCAAAGGGTTAATAAAATAATTAATATTTTTATATAAAGATATATATATAATTTAAATAAGATAAAAAGAGTTGGTGAAGAAAGTGAAGAACATAAACGAATTTGAAATAAGAACATTTAATACTTTAATAGATACCTCTATGATGTTTTTTAATTATATTAATTCTTTTTATAGTGATGAATCTATCGAAGAAAAAAATAATAATAGATTACCTATAAAAGATAAAGATAATACTCAATGTATAATATTACTATTATCAGTATGTATATTTTTAAATTATGGTGATGATATAAATAAATTAGTAAATAATGATAATAATAATAGAAATTTAGAAAGAATAATTAATAATTTTGCTACTAGATATGTTAATACAAATAAATATTATGTAAATGGTAATATATTTAATGATAAATTAGATATTTTATCTTCAATTAGAAATTGTATAGCTCATGGTGCATATGTAGTTAATAAAAGTAAAAATAGTATTACTATTAAAGATAATTTAAATAGAAGATATGATATTAAAATAGATGATATCGTAAGTTTAAGTTTATTAACAGCACTTTCTGTATTAGATGATGATTTAAATAATAATAGATATGGAACTTTATTTTTAAAAGATAAAATAACTGATAATGAAAATATAAATAATCCAAAACAATATATTAAATATATTTTAGAACATTTAAATTTATATAATGTAAAAATAACAGGAAATAATATTAATAAAATTAAAGATGATATTATTTTGAAAATATCTAATTTATTACAATCATATTATACTAATTCTAATATAAGAAATATTGAATTAATAAAAAATACTATTTCAAGTTTTTTTAATAGTCATGATAAATATAAAGATTATTCATATACTATAAAAAAGCAAAATATAGATATAGATGATAAATTAATAGATATTATTAATAAAGAAGTAGAAAAAATACCCATAAAAGAATTAGATAAAGATACTATTACAGCAGTTGTTATCGATAAATTAAGAGATATATTATGTAAATATGATGATAATGTTAATGCACTTATTTCTACATGTGTTGATAATATGTATTCATTACATAATATTAATGCAGGAATAAAAGATTATAATGAAGAACCAGATTTTACAACTACTAGAGGAATATATGGAACAGATATTACAAATAATTCTCTTGTTAATAATAACTTAGCTATTTCATCTGCTTTATCTTTATATTCGCTATTTGTATATCCTTTTAATTATATCAGAGATGATGAAGGATATTTTAACTATAAATTACTTGATTTTAGTTTAGTAAAAATAGTTAAAATGAAAAATGAAGAATATGCAAATGAACTTGAAGATAAATTAAATTCTGCTATTAAAGCATGCGAAAACAATAAGAAGAAAATGGAATATCGATATAAAATGATTAAAGAAGAATGTGAAAAAAGACATATATCAATACCACCATTAACTAATGATACTTTAAAAGACTCAAGTGTACCAATTGAAGTAAAAAACCATTTACGAGAATATTTAAAATGTGAAAAAGAAATAAAAGGACTAGAAATAAATAAAAGAAAAAAGATAAATAGAAAAGAATATTCTAATTCTAGACATATACTCGAAGGTATACGTAATTCTATTGTTCATGGTAATTATTATATAAAAGAAATAAATAATGAAAATGTCTTATTTTTATATGATATTAATGATAATCAAAATAATAATAATTTTGAATGTTATATAAAACCTTCTGATATTAATACATTTATTGAATCTAATAAAAAAGTAATAAATGATTATTTAAATAGTATAAAAGAATTAAATATACCTAAAAAAATTATATCTACTAAACCATATAATAAAAAAGATAAGAAAAAGAAAAAAACTAAAAAAAGAAAATAATATATATGTTATAATTAGAACAAGGTGATACTTGTGAATGATGATATAAAAAAAGGTTTAACAAGTGATGAAGTACAAAAGAGAATAGATGAGGGTTTAGTTAATATTGATGAAACACCTAAAACTAAATCAGTTAAACAAATAATAAAAGATAATTTTTTAAATTATTTTAATTATTTAAACTTTGGTTTAGGTATTATGGTATTTATAGCTGGTTTTATTAAAGGTGACTTTTTATATGCATTAAAGAACTGCTTATTTATGGGAGTTATTATTGTTAATTCAATAATAAGTATTATTGAAGAAATAATATCTAAAAATATAACAGATAAATTATCTTTATTAAATGAATCTAAATCTATTGTTATAAGAGATGGTAATGAAGTATCTATTGGTGTTAATGATATTGTTAAAGATGATATTATTAAATATAAACCAGGATCACAGGTAGTAGTTGATTCAAAAATCTTAGATGGTGATATTGAAGTAAATGAATCAGCAATTACTGGTGAACCAAATGCTATTAGTAAACATCCGGGTGAAGAGATAAAATCAGGTTCATTTATCGTATCTGGATTTGCTACTGCTAAGGTAATACATGTTGGTAAAGAAAATTATATAAATAAAATATCTATGAGTGCTAAATATAATAAACCAGTTAATTCAGTTATCATGGATTCATTTACTAAATTATTAAAAGTATTATCTATATTAATTATACCTATAGGTATTATTATGTTTATAACTCAAATGATGGTAACTAGTTCGATATCAGAAAGTATATTTACTACTGTTGCTTCGTTAATAGGTATGATACCTGAAGGACTTGTTTTATTAACTTCATCAGTTATGGCTGTTGGTGTTATAAAACTTTATCGTGTTAATGTTTTAGTTCAACAATTATATGCAATCGAAACACTTGCACGTGTTGATGTTATTTGTCTTGATAAAACGGGTACTTTAACTGAAGGAAAAATGAAAGTACATGATACTATACCGAGAGGTAAACATACTAAAGAAGAATTATTAGATTTGGTAACTACTTTTGTTAATACCATTGATGATACAAATCCAACTATCGATGCTCTAAAAGAAGAGTTTAAAGGTAATAAATTACAAGCAACAAATCAAGTATATTTTTCATCAGATAGAAAATATAGTGCAATTGAATTAAATGATGAATCAATTTTTCTTGGAGCACCAACCATTCTTGATAAAAAATTAGATGATGAAATAAAAGATTATGATCAATATCGTGTAGTTGCTATTGGTAAGAAAAAAGGTAAATTAACAGATAAATTATCTGGTATAAGTATTTATGGTTTTGTCTTACTTGAAGATGTTATTAGACCATCTGCCAAAGACACTTTACAATATTTTAAAGATAATAATGTTGATGTAAAAATTATCTCAGGTGATAATATTTCAACAGTTATGTCAATTGGTAATCGTGTTGGACTTGATGGTGCAAATGGTATTAATATTGGTGAACTTTCAAAAAAAGAAGTTGAAGATATAATAGATTCATATCAGATATTTGGTCGTGTTAAACCAGAACAAAAAAAGTGGATAGTTGATTACTTAAAGAATAAAGGACACACTGTTGCAATGACTGGTGATGGTGTTAACGATGTTATGGCACTTAAAGCATCAGATTGTGCTATTTCTGTTAAATCAGGTACTGATGCAGCTCGTAATGTTTCACAATTAATACTATTAAACGATGACTTTAATTCATTACCAAAAGTTGTACAAGAGGGAAGACAAACTATTAATAATGTTGAAAGATCTGGATCCCTTTTATTAGTTAAGACTATATATACAATATTATTAATAATATTTAGTGTTGTTGTTCCCCAAAAATATTTCTTTATACCAATACAATTAACATTAATAACACAGGTAACAATTGGAGCCCCATCATTCTTTTTAGCACTTGAACCAAATAATGATTTAGTAAAAGGTAATTTCTTACTAAAAATGCTTGCTCGTGCACTACCATGTGCTCTAACTGTAGTATATAACGTCATGATAATCTCGGCATTTGCAAATATGTCTAATATGTCATATGAAATGCAAAGTACTATTTCTGTATATTTAACAGTAATAACAGGCCTATATTACTTACAACGTATATGTAAACCGTTTACTCCATTAAGAATAGTATTATTATCAGTATTAACTACATTATTTGCAGTAGCGATATTATTCTTCCCAAGTTTCTTTAATTTAATACCATTAAACGGAACAACATTACTATATACATTCGTATTAGCATCTAGTTCAATAATAATATATAGATTATTAAATCTAATAATAAGAATAATATTCCATAAGATAGATAATAGTGTAGAAATAAATAAAAGAGATTATGAAATATAATTAAATATAAACTGTTGATTATTTACCAACAGTTTTATTGTATTAAAAATTTAGTTAAAAAATAAAATACGTTATTATTTAATTATGTACATAAAGGTATTTAGACAAAAAAACATATAAAAATTCCCCCATTTTACTATCAATAAAATATAATCGGAATATTTATATGTTAAAAACAAAAGACAAACTATGATAATATGTAAGCAAGTTATTTTAAACAAATATAATTAGATATTAATTTTAATAATATGTTAAATAATCATAAAACTTTTTCTAAAATATTTATTAATCATTTTTACCAAGTAGATAACCTGTTCCTTCAACATAATTAGAATCACAATGAGTATTTAAAACAATATTTGCTTTATAAGTGCCATTAGTTTGATTACTCCATGTACTTTCAATTCTTTTTGGACTTCCACTAAGAGATTGAACACTTGATGAAATATATTTATATCCAAATAATATTTTTTTCGACAAATTCAAATTTAATGTTGAATTTTGATTTGAGGTTATTATTCTAATGCCTCCAGATTGTTTGTAATCTAGCATTGTAATATAATCACCAACTTTTGAAAAAGAAAAAGATTGAGAACAAGCTGCAGCATAAACAAAAGTTGTTGCAATAATGACTACTACTATCAAAGAAATTAACACAATTTTTTTCTTCATTTTATCACCACCTAACTTATATTTTATATAATAAACATAACTTTCATGAAATAAAAAATCAATAATATTACATATTTAAAAAAAATTGCTTTATGTTTATTTTTATACTAGAATGAATATAGATAATAATAGAGATGGAGTATGTATGAATAATAAAATTATAGAGCTTGAAAATGTTAAAAAAATATATAAAGTAGATAATAATGATTTTATAGCTTTAAATATTAATAATATATCATTTGAAAAAGGTAAATTTTATGCAATCATAGGGCACTCTGGTTCAGGTAAATCAACATTACTTCAAATAATTGGTTTAATAAAAGATAAAACAAATGGAACATATAAATTATTTGGTAAAAATGTAGACGAAATGAATAATAACGAAAAAGCAAATATTAGAAATAAAAATATTGGTTTTATGTTTCAAGATTTTTACTTAGATGAAGATATTAAAGCTATCGAAAATGTTATGCTTCCATATTATATTTCTCAAAAAAAAGATTATAAAGAAAAACAAAAAAGTATATATCAAATGTTTAATGAATTTAATATAACTGGAAAAGAATTAAATTATCCTAAATGTTTATCGACAGGTGAGAAAGCAAGAGTATCACTGATGAGAGCATTAATTAATAATCCTGATATTATCTTAGCAGATGAACCAACAGGTAATTTAGATAAAGATAACGAAAAAATGATATTTGAAAAATTAAAAAAATATGCAAGTGAAGGTAAATGTGTTATTGTTGTTAGTCATTCAAGTGAAGTTTCAGAATATGCTGATGTTATTATACGAATTGAAAAGGGTATAATTACATATGAATAATAATGTACTTAAATATATTTTAAATAAGATTAAAAATCGTAATAATATAACTTTTATTATTATAAATACTATCTTAATAACTATTGTATTTGTATGTTTAATAATAGTTAGATTTACACTTGATTATAATAGTGCTCTTTCAAAAAATTTACTTGGTAGAACGTTGGTTGTATATACTGATAATCTTGATTTATTAAGAAGTAATGAACATGTTATTTTTGCTGGTGTTGATAAATATCGCTTTAGTTATGGTTTTAATTTTAATAATAATTATATTTCATTAATGCCATTGACTGATAATAATTATATAAATATCGTAGATGGACATGGCTTAATTAACCCTGGTGATGTAGTTTGTCCCAAAAGATTATATCCATATGAATATCCTTTAGATGAATCTAACTTTAAAGAGTTTGTTAATACAAAAGATTGGTTAAATAAATCAATAAGTAATGGTACTTATACATTTAATATAGTAGGTACATATAATAATATTTTAATGGATGAAGCTAATATTTGTTATATTTCAATTAGTGATTTTGATAAATTAGATATTACTTCATATAATAATAATTCAATGATAATAATTGATAATCATAAAAATATAAATAGTGTCAAATCTTTTTTAACTTCTAATAATATAGGTTATACTGAAGAATTTAATGCAGGTGATGAATATCTTTATTTAGTTACTATACCACCATTTATAATAAGTATAATTGTAATAATAATATTAGCTATATCATTTAATTTTTCAAAGAAAAGTATAAATAACAATAATAAAACTATTGGTATATTACGTGCTTATGGAGAAAGTAATAATAATATAACTAAATATTATATATGTTATCATTCACTATTATTACTTATATCAATAATAATATCATTAATTATATCTATTATTATATATGAATTAGTTAAACCATATTTATATGAATTTTATTATTATAATTTATTTATTAGAATACCAATACTCGGTATTATTATATTTACGTTATTATATATATTATATATTAGTCTTATCACTAAACATTTTATAAATAAATAGAATAATATGGATATATATGATTTACTTAATTAATAATTATGAAAGATATGAGTTTATATGTTATTAAAAATATTTATGAAAAGAAAAAATACTAAAATATATTTTATAATAGTATTATTATTTGCTTTATTATTTTCATGTACTATTATATTAAAGAATTATTATATACAAAATAATAATGATATTAATTCAGATAGTTATATATATGTACCAGTAGATATGTTTATTCAAGATACAAATATTAAATATTCTTTAAAAATAAATGCTAAGTTTGATAAAAACAATATTTCATTACCATATTATATTATTGATAATAATATACCTGATAATACTATTTATGAAAAAAATAAAAACACTCATCTTTATGCCCATAATTCTGATGAACTTAGTAAAATGACAATTGTTATTAAAGATGATATTTATACAAATATAATATATCTTAATGAAAATACTTTTAATAAATTAAACACAAATTGTATAGATGGCTATTATATGAAATTAAGTGATTGGTCAGAAATAGAAGATTTTGAGAAACTATATAATTCTAAATATGATAATCAGTCTGATATGTCTATTAGTAGTATAAAATATGATTTTATTGATATTACTAAATTATTAAAATTATTAGTAAATATAATATTAGTACTAGTAATTATATTATATATATTTATAATCGTTGATTTAATACTTGATGGTATTAAGAAAAGTTCTTTGTTTTATACATTAGGTATGACTAAAAGTAAAATAGTATTACTTTCAATATTAGAATTTATAATATATATTATCGAATTTATTGGTATTAGTTATCTAATATTATTAATATTTTAAATATAAGTATTAAAAAGAGAATTGAATTATCAATTCTCTTTGTTTTCTTTAGGTATTATTCTTTTATCTACTTTTCTATTAAATCTTTTTTCTTTTTCTATCTTATCTATTAATTCATAAGCTTTTACTTTTAAATCATCAATAGTTCCATCATTAACAAGTTCATAATCAAACTTATCATAATTATCAAGACCTGTTTCAGTAACATGACTCTTTTGTTCTTTTGTTAAAGTAGAATTAAAGTTAGGTCTTGTAACATGTATAGATATTGTTTCTGGATAATTAGCTTTAATCTTATCAAATTCTTCGGGTAATCTTCCATCAGATATTGTTATAACATCAAAATATCTTGAATAAACATCTATATCTTGAATAATTCTTTTAATAAAGAAATATTTATCTATTTGTTTTCTAATTAATTCAGTACCTAAATCTTGTAATAATTGTCTTGGTTTAGACTCATTATCTCCATCCCATTTAGCAATCTCTTTAGCATACATTTTAATATAAAAACTTATTTGTATATTAACTACATCTAAACCTTGATCACGATAATAATTATCAATAATTTCAGCAGCAGTATCTTTACCTGTATTAGCTTTACCACCTAATAATATAATTTTCATATTTCCTCCATATTTCTTATAGATTAACATAAATACTAATTATCTTGAAGATTTAAATTAACATTTAATATATTTTTTGACAAAATTTTTATTATGATTTATAGTATACCCTTACAAAGGGGAGTTAATTATGGATAACTTGAATAGTTTAATAGAATCAATAAAAAAAGAATATGAAAAGTTATTAGAGTTTAAAACAGAAAAGAAATCTATTAAAAATTACATGAGATATTTAGATAATGGTAGTTTTTCTGATTTATTAGAAGTTGATTTTGAATATTTAAAAAATTTAATAGAAGATGACAATCTAAAAACAAGATTAAATGACTTAACAAGTATATTAGATGATTTACGAGATAAAGATAAAGAAGAAGTTAATGAATTTTCAAAATATTTTTCTATAAATAATGAAACTAAAAAATTACTTGATGATTTAAAAGAAATATTAAATAAGAGATCTTTATATATTTCTAATGAATTAAATAATGCCAAAAAAACAAAACAATTAATAGATTATCTAAAAAGATTAAATAATGGCAATGCTTTATTAGATAAAGAATTTTATGCTGTTATTGCTTATTTAAAAGAAAAACAAGTTAATATTGATTTATTAATAGATGTTTATAATAAGCAAATAGAAAATCGTAAAAAATTAAAAGAAGAAAAGAAAGAAGAAGTAAATTCAGAAGATGTTGAATTACCAAAGGTAAAAGAACAAACAAAAGAAGAAAAATATGATGAGTTTGTTGGAAAAACAGAAAATTTATTAAAAGACATCAAATGTGATAATGAAGTTATTAATTACTTTAAATCAATATTAACATATTCAAAAAAAGAAGTATGTTCTCATGATTTTGATAGAGAAAGAGTTAATTTACCAAACTTTATGAAAGTAGTTATTTTTGATGTTTTAGCACCAAAAGATAATAATTTAGAAGAAAGTGTTAATAATTATTTAAATAAATATTATGATTTAGATACTGAAAAATATGATTTTTATAAAAGATTAGAAAAAAACATAAAATATTTGTTAGAATATCAAAAGAAAGATAAAAAGAATAGTTCTAGAAATTTCTATCAAACAATTAAAGGTTTATTATCAAATAATACTTATGATATTGCATCATTATCTCCATGTCAAAGAGATCCATCGCTTTCATTATCTGACTTATATGATATGGCGGAAACTTATTACCGTGAAGATTTTTATATAAATATCTTTGAAATACTAAAAATGTTTAATGGTGATATTAAAACTGAAGATGAATTAAAAACTGTAATTGAAATGTATGCTGATGCTCTTAAAAAGTTCAATCAAAAATTTCAAGAAATAAAAGAAAATAGAGAAAAAATTCCAATTGAAGAAGAAAATGATGATAAAAAAATTAATGGTAATATTATTATCTATTTAAATCCTGATGATAAGATAAATAATGATATAACAAAAATAAAAGATAAAATAAAGAATAGCGAACATGAAGGTTTAGATAAATCAATATCAAAAATTGTTGAAAAATTAGAGAAATGTGATGTTAACAAAGAATCAAAATCGGATAATACGATAGCTCCAGTGAGATCATCTCAATCTCAAAAATCAGGTACATATAAATATGAACATAATAATAAATTATATTCTTTAATGCGTATTAAAACTGGAAAATATGGTTCAATAGTACGTATTCCATATATTTCATTATTAATACCTGAAGAAATAAAAAGAGAAAATAATTTAGGTGATACTGACAGAATAATAATAGTAACAGGAATTTATGGTATTGATGATTTTGATAAAGAAGGAAAAACATATGATTCAATGATTGCTGATACAAATACTTATAAAGAAGAATTAGATAAAATAATTGATGTATTAACAAGTAATGATTTATTAGCAATAAGAAAATTAATTGATGAGAATAGAATTATAACTAGTAATATTCTTTCATCAGGTATGGTTGAAGATGGTGGTGAAAATTGTGAAAGAAAAAGAAATTAATGAATTAATCATAGATTTATTAGAATCAAAATTAACTTATGTTGATTCAAAAATTAAAGAATTTGGTAATAATATTCTAGAAACAGAAAAAATTACTAATGAATTTAATAATGCTAAAAGCAAATATGATGAAGAGACAATAACTATTTCACTTGAAGAATTAAAAAAAGTAAGAAATCTATTAGTTCAAAATTCACCAAATAATAAAGAAATAGGCTTTATAGATTTTCTTATAAAATATTATAGTGATGCATATAAAGTATCTTCTATTTCTATAGATAAGATAATTAAAATATTAAATACTATTCATAGAGAACAATATGAAAATATTGTAGCGGATAAAGCAAACCTAGCTAAAGAGCAAATTGAAATAAAAGATTTAATAGAAAAATTTAGTAATGATTATCTAAATGTATTTAATAATGGTTCTATGAATAAATTATTTAAAGTAGTAGACTCTAAACCATATGATGAACAATTTGATTTAGTATGTAAAGCTGGGAATGATATTATAAAAAAGATAGGTTAATTAATTAACTAAATATATATTGACAATAATTAAATTGTTAGTTATATTAAAAAAGTTAAACACGAAGAACATAATTAAGTAGAATTTTTATCTTATATTTAAGAGAGTAAGTGGTTGGTGTAAACTTACATAATAAGAGTTTGAATAAAAATATGGGAGTGTTAAAAGTTCATTACTATATAATGATTAAAGTGCATGGAAACATGAATTAGGATGGTACCAAGGAGTTTATCTTCTTTCCTAAATCGTGTTTTCTTTTTTTTGAAAGGAATGATAATATGGAAAGAGAATTTACAGATCAAGAATTAGTAAGAAGAGAAAAAGCAAAAAAATTAAGAGAAATGGGATTAGATCCATTTGGTCAAAGATTTGAAAGAGATTCATGGAGTCAAGATATCAAAGATAAATTTAAAGATGTTGATCATGATGAATTTGAAAATAGAAATGATATAGTTACTATCGCTGGTAGAATAAGATTTATAAGAAAGATGGGTAAAGCTTCATTCTTTAGTATTCAAGATGCTAAAGGTATTATTCAAGTATATATATCTATTAATGATGTAGGTGAAGATAAATACAATTTATTTAAAAGTGCTGATATTGGTGATATCGTAGGTGTTAAAGGTAAAGTGATGAAAACTAGAACTGGTGAAGTTACCGTTAAATGTTTAGAATATACTCATTTAGTTAAATCACTAAGACCACTTCCTGAAAAATTCCATGGTTTAACTGATGTTGAAGAAAGATATCGAAGACGTTATGTTGATTTAATAATGAATGATGATTCACGCCGTATTGCATTCTTAAGACCAAGAATAATTAGAACAATCCAAGAATTCATGGATAATGAAGGATATACTGAAGTTGAAACACCAATCTTATCAACATTATTAACTGGTGCATCAGCAAGACCATTTATAACACATCATAATACACTTGATATTGATATGTATTTACGTGTAGCTCTAGAGCTTCCTCTAAAAAGATTACTAGTAGGTGGTATGGAATCAGTTTATGAAATAAATAGATGCTTTAGAAATGAAGGAATGGATCCAAGACATAATCCTGAATTTACTATGATGGAAGCATATAAAGCATACTCTGATCTTGAAGGTATGATGGATCAAACAGAAAAAATGTTTAAATATGTTGCTGAAAAAGCCGTTGGTAAACTAACATTCCATTGGTATGGATATGATATAGACCTATCTAAACCATTTAAAAGAGTATCTATGACTGATGCTATCAAAGAAAAAACTGGTATTGATTTTAAAACTATAACAGATTTAGATGAATGTATTAAACTTGCAAAAGAACATGATATCGAACTTGAAAATCATGAACGTCAATATGGACATATCGTAAATAAATTCTTTGAAAAATATTGTGAAGAAGACTTAATACAACCAACATTCTTAATGTATCATCCAATTGAAATAAGCCCATTAACTAAAAAATGCCCAGATGATCCAAGATTTGTTCAAAGATTTGAATTATATATAGGTGGCAAAGAATTTGCTAATGCTTATACAGAATTAAATGACCCAGATGACCAATTAGAAAGATTTGAACATCAATTAGAAGAAAGAGAACTTGGTAATGATGAAGCTAATGATATCGATTATGATTTCATCGAAGCTCTTGAATATGGTATGCCACCAGCAGGTGGAATTGGTTATGGAATAGATAGATTTGTAATGTTACTTACTGAATCAGAATCAATACGTGATGTAATTTTATTCCCAACTATGAAACCATTAGATAATAAAGATAATAAAGATAATAAGTAGTCATAATGATTACTTATTTTTTATATAACTATTTAAATAAAATAATTTTATTTGTATAATTTTATTAGTGATATTATGAAAAATAAAATAGGTTATATGATATTTGTAATAATTAGTGTTAGTATTCTATTTATCTTACTGATATATTTAAATTATAAAGAATATAAAGTTAATAGAAAAGATAATAATTATGAAACAACAGAAGTAATAACAACTAATAATATAGATAAAGTAGTAGATAAAGAAGTTAATATTAATGGTGAAGATATTACTATGAAATTAAACTTATATAAATCTTATGATGGATATTCTCTATATTATGATACATCTAGATTTAAAGTAGTTAAATATACATCTGGTAGTATAAGAATAACATCTATTAATGATAATAATTCTTACCTTGAAATAACTAAATTAGATAAAAATTCATATCAAGAATCATACAATTATATGAAGAGTAATGAAGATGAATATAAATATGAATTCTTAGAAAATAAAGATATATATTTACAAGTATTATTACATGATAATACTGATTCAACTAATAGTAAAATTATTAATTATATGCTAAGTACGTTAGTAATTAATTGATATTGTTATTTAATATATTTTAACTTATAATAATTTATGCGAAAGAAGTGTTTATTATGACTAATGAAGAACTTGCTAATATTATGTATCCTGATGTAACTCATGATATAGATTACTATGAAAAAATGTATCCTGAAAGAAAGTTACCTGAAGGAGCTGTAGTATCTCGTTATTCTCCAAGTCCAACAGGTGAATGTCATATGGGTTCATTATTTTCATCATTTATTGATGAATTTGTAGCTAAGACTACTGGTGGTATATTCTTTTTTAGAGTAGAAGATACTGATAAAAAAAGAGAAGTTCCTGGTTGTATGCATAGACAGCTACGTGATTTAAAACAATTTGGTATTGTACCTATGGAAGGTGTTGTTGCTGCGACTGAAGATAATAAATATACCGAAGTTGGTGATTATGGACCATATGTACAAAGTGAAAGAATTGAAATATATCATACATATGCAAAATGGTTAGTTGCCAATGATTATGCATATCCAGGCTTTGAAACACCAGAAGAACTTGAAATAATGCGTAAAAATCAAGAAGCAAGAAAAGTAAGAACAGGTTACTATGGAGCTTTTGCCAAATATCGTGATGTATCTAACGAAGAAAAAGCAAAACTAATCAAAGAAGGTCATCCTTGGGTATTACATTTTAAATCACATGGTAATTATAATCGTAAGATTGAAGTTAACGATTTAGTTCGTGGTAAAGTAACATTCCCAGAAAATGATATGGATCAAATACTAATCAAAGAAAATGGTATACCAGTTTATCATTTTGCTCACGTTATCGATGATCACTTAATGCATACAACATTTGTAATGCGTGGAGAAGAGTGGTTCCCATCAGTTCCACTACATGTTGAATTGTTTAAAGCTTTTGGATTTAAAATGCCTAAATATGCTCATACTTCCGTTATTATGAAAGTAGATGAAAAAACAGGTAATAGACGTAAACTTTCAAAGCGTTACGATCCAGAAGCAAGAATGGAATACTATCATGAAATGGGTGTACCAACAAGTGCAGTACATGAATATCTAATGACACTTGCAAATTCTAACTTTGAAGCCTGGAGAGATCAAAATCCCAATGCCGATATCTATGAATATAAATTTGATTTTAAAAAAATGAGTTTGTCAGGTTCATTATTCGATTTAGAAAAATTAAAAAATATATCTAGAAAATATATTGCATCTCTAAGTGCAAAAGAAGTATATGAAAATACAGTTAAATATTATAATGAATTTGATAAAAACTTTTGTAATTTAATACAAAAATATAAAGACTATACTATTAATGTATTAAATATTGAAAGAGAACAAAAGAAACCTAGAAAAGATTATGCCTATTGGTCAGATATTAAAAATGGTATATCTTATATGTATGATGAATTATTTACAAATATTACATATACTTGGGATAAAATAAATAATATTAGTGAAATAAAAGATATCTTAAATAAATATATAAGTGTTTATAATGATACAGATGATAAAGATACTTGGTTTAATAAAATAAAAGAATTAACTGATAGTTTAGATGGTTATACAAGTAATATGAAAGAATATAAGTTAAATCCAGATAATTATAAAGGTAATGTATCTGATGTTTCTACAGTTATTCGTATTGCTTTAACTGGAAGAGATAAAACACCTGATTTATATGAAATAATGAAATTACTTGGTAATAATCGAGTAAAAGAAAGATTTAATAAAATAGACTAATATAAGCCAGCATTAACACGTGCTGGTTTTTATATGTAGACTAACTTAACTATTTAAGATAAAATATAAGTGATTTGGAGTAAACATGAATAAAAATAGATTTATAATAAGTATTATTATTTTATTTATAGATCAATTAATTAAATTAATTATACAAAATAATAATATAAATATTATTAATAAATATATAAGTATTATATATGTTAAAAATACTGGTGCTGCTTTTTCTATATTAAGTGGTAATAATATCTTATTAATTATCTTATCTATTATTATGTTTCTATTAATTTATTATATATCTAAGAATTATCATGATATACTAAGTGATATAAGTTTTGGACTTATTTATGGTGGTTTATTTGGCAATTTACTAGATAGAATAATATATGGATATGTAAGAGATTATATAAGTGTAATTAGTTTTCCAATATTTAATATTGCAGATATGAGTATAGTAATAGGAGTAATATTATTAATAATATATGAGATAAAAGAGGAGATACATAATGCAAATAATAGTAAGTGATGATACAAAAGATAGAATAGATAAATATTTAACTAAATATATAGATGAATCAAGAAGTACGATAAGTAAAATGATTGATGCATCATATATACTTGTAAATAATGAAGAAGTAAGCAGTCATTATCTAGTTAGAAAAGATGATGTTATAGATATAACTGAAGGATTTAAAGAAGAATTACATGTTGATCCTGAAAATATACCTTTAAATATTGTATATGAAGATGATGATTTAATGGTTATAAATAAAGAATCAGGTATGGTTGTACATCCCGGTGCAGGTAATTTTCATCACACACTTGCTAATGCAATTAAATACCATACAGACCATCTAAGTGATGTAAATGGTGAATTAAGACCGGGCATTGTACATCGTATTGATAAAGATACCTCAGGACTTATGATAGTAGCTAAAAATAATAAAGCTCATGAAATACTTGCAGATATGTTATCAAGACATGAAATAAAAAGAGACTATATTGCTTTAGTTCATGGAGAAATAAAAAGTGACTCTGGTACCATTGATGCACCAATTGGCAGATCAGAAACTGAATGGAAGAAAATGGCTGTTACTTCACATAATTCTAAGAATGCAATAACTCATTTTAAAATATTAAAAAGATATAAAGATTATACATTAATTCGTTTATCACTAGAAACAGGTAGAACACATCAAATAAGAGTACATATGGCATATATTGGTTATCCAATCGTAAATGACCCATTATATTCACATGATAAATGCACACCATTTGGTCAATTCTTACATTCATACGCACTAGATTTTATACATCCAATAACAAAGAAACCAATGCATTTTGAAGCACCATTACCAGACTACTTTTCTAACTATTTAAAAAAACTAGAAGAATTATAAAAAATATTATATATTTATATAAAGGAAGTGACTTAAATGAATTTAAATATTTCTAAATATGATGAAATAATAATGCGTTTAGTTCATTACTTTGTTACTAAAGAAGGATATCAACCAGTCTTAGTAAACGGACTTGAAAATGAAATATGGCTAGAAAATCTAGATAAAGATTATGAAATAATAAGAATAAATAGTAATCATATTCATAATAATGAACAATTAGAGTATGATAAATTAAAAGCTAAATCAGTTGCTAAACAAATAAAAAAGAAAACATTTTCATTTAAGATTAGTATGTTAACTATTTTATTAGATGTAGATGAATCTGTAGAAATAACTGATGATAAAAATAATAAAATATTATATATTGATGATATCAAAGATGTAACAGATGGAAGATCAAAATTATCTCGTATGTTTCCTAGTCTTAAAGATGATGATATTGATGCTACTGATGCAATGGATTTCTTTATAAATGTTACTAATGATATTAATAAGAGTACGGAGAAAAAAACTATGTTATATGAAAAAACTTTTGGTAAAAAGACGCCAATAATTACTTATATATTAATAATTGTAAATGTAATAATATTCTTACTTGAAGGACTTGGAATATTAAATTCTAATTATTTTTCTATGAATGCTACACTTGTTAAATCAGGTGAATGGTGGAGAATATTTACATCAGCTTTCTTCCATGGTGGAGTTGTGCATTTATTATGTAATATGTATTCACTATATGCAATTGGTACTCAACTAGAAATGGTTGTTGGTAAAAGAAAATATGCTACTATTTATTTTATAAGTATCATTACATCTTCATTATTATCTGGTGTAATAAATGGAGGTAATACGGCATCAATTGGTGCAAGTGGTGCAATATTTGGTTTACTTGGTGCGCTATTATATTTTGGCTTACATTATAGATTATATTTAGGTAATGAACTTTTATATAATATAATACCTGTTATTTTATTAAACTTATTTATAGGTTTTTCACTTCCATATATTGATAACTGGGGACATTTAGGTGGACTTGTAGGTGGATATTTATCATGCATGATGGTAGGTATCGAAGGTAAGTCAACAAAGAATGATCAAATAAATGGTTTAATAGTTACTATTCTATTAATAGCGTTCTTAACATATATGTTACTTGTATATTAAAATTAATTAAAACATATTAAAAAATAATATGTTTTTTTATTGACATAATTTTACATATATAATAAATTAAAATTGAGATGATAGATAGGATTTGAGTAATGAAAAGATTAAATTATATTTTTTTGGTGTTGAATAAAATA
>OMVK01000073.1 GCA_900314465.1 uncultured bacterium
GCTATTACTATAAATAATCTTTGTATTGAATCCATACTACCTATTTATAAATAACTCATAAAATACATTTCTTTACTATAGATATATTATATTATTAATATTAAAATAAATAAATTGATATTCTACAACCATTCATGATATTTCTTTATATAGAAATATTTTGTTATGGTAACTATACATACATATGTTATTAATAATAATATTAAATATAAATAATATCTTAATGGTAATATTACAAAACCAAAAGATGGTACGTGTGAAAATATTATTGGAGTAATTATTGTTAATACCATTGATAATAATGTAAGTAATGTTAATGGTTTTGAGGCATGAGAATCAATAAATGGTCTTTTAGATGTTCTGACATTATGTATAACTAATAATTCCGTAAGTAAGCATAATACAAACCATGAAGTTTGGAAGTATGCTTGTTTTTCAATAGAATTATAACCTAAGATAAACCAGAATACGATAAATCCTAAGACATCTACGATTGATGATATGATACCCATAACAAACATAAATCTTGATATACCTTTAGTATTCCATTTTTTAGGTGATACAATAAATTCTTCATCTACATTATCATATGGTATACCTATTTGTGAAAAATCATATATAAAATCTTGAAATAACATTTGTATTGGTAATAATGGTAAGAATGGTAAAAAGATAGATGCTATTAGTATTGAAAATACATCACCAAAATCATCAGATAAAGCCATTTTCATATATTTAATTATATTACCATATACTTTTCTACCTTCGATAATACCATCATATATAACATTTAAACTTTTTTCTAGAAGTATGATATCACTTGATTCTTTGGCGATATCAGTTGCTGTATTTACGGATATTCCAACATCTGCTTCATGTAGTGATGGGGCATCATTTACTCCATCTCCCATGTAACCAACAACATGACCATTCTTTCTTAACATCTTAACTACTCTTTCTTTTTGAAGAGGGTTTAATCTTACATATATATTATATTTTTCAACTGCTTCTTTTAATTCTTTATCACTTAATTTATCTAATTTAGTACCTGACATAATATTAGTACTATCAAGTGATACGGCATCACATATAGCTTTTGTAGACTCTTCTCCATCACCAGTTAATATTTTAATGGTAATACCATGAGATGCAATTTTATCAAGTGTTTCTTTAACACCTTTCTTAGCAGGATCAAGAAAACCAACAAAACCTAAAAATGTCATAGACCCTTCATCTTCACTGGTAATAACAGTCTTATCTTTATCCATATTCTTTTCAGCTAAAGCGATAACTTGCATACCAGATCTAGCCAGTTCATTTGCTTTAGTTCTAACTTTATCTTTCATCTCTTTAGTTAGATTTTCTATTTTACCTTTGTATTTAACTTTATCTGATATATTCATAATTTCTTCAAGTGCACCTTTAGTAATCATGACATTTGCATCTTTTGAATTAACATAAACAGATAATTTTTTACGTGAATAATCAAATGGTATTTCATCTACTTTCTTAAATCCTGTAGATAAATTTTCAATATTATTCTTTTTAGCATAACTTACGATAGCTTTATCAACAATATTTTTTATACCTGTAGAAAAATAACTATTTAAATAAGCATATTTAAGTATACTTATATCTTCTTCACCATTAACATTTATATATCTTTGTAAAACAATATTATTTTCTGTTAAAGTACCTGTTTTATCTGTACATAACGTATCTACTGCACCAAGATTTTGAATTGATTCAATTCTTTTAACAAGTGTTTTCTTTTGTGCAAGTGATTTGCTACCTTTAGTTAAATTAACATTAACAATCATTGGAAGCATACTTGGAGTTATACCAACTGCGACAGATAAAGCAAACATAATAGCTTCTTCGATATTATCTTTGATTAAACCATCTACGATTAAGACAAATATTACTGTACCAATCATATAATATAATAGCAATCTAGTTATACTTGCCATACCTTTATCAAAATTAGTTTTAACATGATCTTTTGATATTTCTTTACCCATTGAACCAATATAAGTATTTATACCTGTTCTTATTACGACACCAGTAGCAGAACCTGATATAACAGACGATTCCATAAGACATATATTAGACATATTAAAGATATTATTAGTATTATTAGGTTTAGCATGTTTTTCGATTGCTTTTGATTCACCAGTAAAAACAGATTCATTTATAAATAAATCTTTAGACTCTATTATTACTAAATCAGCAGGTATAATAGATCCAGCATTTAATTTAACAATATCACCAACACATACTCTTTCAGCTTTAATATTTTTTTCTTCAGATGATCTAATAACATTAGCTTTAGAATATATTTTGCTTTTTAATTTCTGGTTAAATAAATATTCTGAATAATCTTGAGAAAACCTAATCATAGCACTAATTAAGGCAATTAAAACAATAATAATTGAACCTAAATGGTCACCTAATAAATAATTTACTATTGCAAGACCAAATAATATCATAATAAAGAAATCTTTAAATGAGTTTATAAAGAAATCAAACCAAGTTTTCTTCTTTTCTTTTATATATTTATTTAAGCCATCTCTATTTAGAATCTTTACTACTTCATCATTAGTAAGTCCACTTTCACGTGTATGAAATCTTTTATATATTTCTTCTTTACTTAATTTTGATACTTCTTTATATTCTTTTAATATATCCATATTCAACACCATTATAATTATAGCACTAATATATTAATATATTTATAAAAAAAGATGTAAGTTTAACCTACATCCATTTACCATCTTCCCACATATGTCCATCATGACCATGCATAATTTCATCATGCATCATATCATCATGCATCATGTGTTCTCTTGGACCCATGTGATAGAAATATCTCGGTCTATAAAATAGCATTCTCATAATTCCTGATAGACCTAAGAACATTAATAATATATATATTAAAATCATTTAATTACTCGTATAATCAATCTTATAGAAATATTAGTCTATTGATTAATTGTAAAAGTCAATATAAAAATGTTGGAAAAGTTGAAAATAAAAATGTAGGTTTAA
>OMVK01000025.1 GCA_900314465.1 uncultured bacterium
ATGATATTTATAAAAATATATTCAAATAATATACCAATTTGTGTATAATACAAGTGAAAGACTGGTGATATGAATGTATTGTAAAAAATGCCATCACATATTAGAAATGGGTAGCAGTATTTGTCCAAATTGTCACTATGATAATAGTATAAATGAAAATGATAATTTAAATAATTTTAATGATGATTATAAAAAGAATAATAAGAAAAGTGAAATTATTAAAATTACATTAACAATTGCTTTAATATTTATACTTGCTTTACTACTTAATTATGTATTAACACTTACTAAAGCAAACGATAATAATGAGACTATTACTACTCAATCATATACATCAATTGAAGAATTACATAAATATTCATTTGAAAGTCTATCGGTGTATTATCCGGACAGCTTTGGATCTACTAATTCAACAATTTTTTATAAAGATAATTCTAATATTAATATTACATTTTCTATTATTACAGATGATGAATATAGTGCAATTATTAATTCTAATGAAGTATTAGATGCTACACTTAATTCTAATATTAATGTTAAAACATACGCTAATAATAATTCATATGGTTATTTATTAGATTATAATAATAGTAAATATAATATTGTTATTAATTATGTAAATGACAAAACTATTTATACAGAAGAAGTTCAAACAAGTATAGGTAAAATATTAAATTCAATTGAACTAAAATAAAAAGATATATTGATTTATATTTCAATATATCTTCTTTGTTTTATAACCATACACCATAGATTACACCAAACATGGCAAGTAAGAAACCAGCTACTAAAAACACTTTTACGATATCTGTTTCAGACCAACCAAGTTCTTCAAAGTGATGATGTAATGGTGCTTTTAAGAATACTTTTTTATGAAATTTTTTAATTGCGATTATTTGTATTAAACTAGATAAAGTTTCAATTACAAATACACCACCAATTAAAGCTAAACTCACTTCATGATGTGTAAGTATTGCAACTGATGCAAGTGCTCCACCTAAAGCAAGCGAACCAGTATCTCCCATAAATACTTTAGCAGGATATGAATTAAATAATAAGAATCCTAGTAATGAACCAACTAATACAAAACAGAAGATAGCAATTGACTCATAACCACTTATCCATGTACTACCATAAGAAATAACACCATAAGCTAAGAAAGCAACAGCAGATAAACTTCCCGCTAAACCATCAAGCCCATCAGTAATATTTACAGCATTTGTTGTCGCAACAAGTAGGAATAATACAAATAATGTATAGCCCCAACCCATCTCCCAATGTATTCCAAGTAATGATACATCAAGAGCAGTTATCCCATCATCATTTGTATATATAATATAAAATATAATTGCAATTAATAATTGAGCAAGGAATTTAACTTTTATAGATAAACCTTTATTATTATGATAATGTATTTTTAAAAAATCATCTATAAATCCAAGTAATCCATATGCTACAAATACAAATAATATTATTATTAAATTAGTATTCATTTCAATAGAACCACGTAATGCAAGTAATGGAATTATTATTAAAGGCGGAATAATAAATATTAGTCCACCAATTGTAGGTGTTCCCTCTTTTTTTAAATGTCTTTCATTTAGAAAATGACTAACACTTTGTCCTGCATGTAGTTTTTTTAATAAAGGTATTAATATAAAACCAGCTATAATAGCAACTACTAATCCAAGCGTTATACTTAAAATACATTTTGCTAATATAAGCATAAAACTCACTTCCTAACGTTATTTTATCATATGTAAAGTAAATGCATATTCAATATTTGATTTTATATTGTATATTTTACAAAAAAAGTGGCTTAATAAAGTCACTTTTCTATTACTTTCTTACTAATTTATTAACATCCACTAAATCTTTTTCGTCTTCTAAGCAAATGTTTGAAATTTCTTCATATTCTTTATATGCTGTAGATTTTTTAGCACTTATAATTTTTAAAGCTTTACGTCTTTTTTGTAATTTATATGCTTCTAATAGAGCTCCAGCTAATGCTCCTGCACCAACTAGTCCAAGTATCTTACCAGTTACATCATCTGCACCAGTCTTTGCTGTTGGGGTTGTTTTTGGTGTTGGTTCTGGTGTTGGTTCTGGTGTTGGTGTTGGAGTTGAATTATCTGGTGTAGTTGTTTGAGTTGAATTATCTGGTGTTGGTGTTGGTGTCGAATTATCTGGTGTTGGTGTTGGTGTTGGATTATCTGGTGTAGTATCTTTTCCCTTTCTTGTTACTTCATCTTCAATTGAGCTATCAATTGTTGGATTATTATAATCATAGTTAGGATCTTGACTTGGATCATAATTATCAGCATCAATATATTGATCAGAACTTGGATTACTCATCTTTTTTTGATTATCTATATCACTTACTTCTTTTTCATGGTCCGCTTCTTGTTTTTCAACTTCTTCTTTTTGTTGTTCTTGGATGACATCTTGTGCTTTTTCTTCAGATGTTTCAGTTACAGCATTTTCAGTTGAAGCAACATTAGATCTATCAGTATTAGGTGCAGTTGTTGTTCCAGCATTACTAATATCTATATTAGATTGAGTTGTAGAACTTGTATCTGTATTTTGATTTGTTGTTTGGTCTGTATAACCATTTGCTTCTTCTTGAACTTCTTTTTGTGTTTCAGAAGATGCAGTATTACCAGCTTGTTCTGCAGCTGCTTGTGCACTTGCTTGTGATGCAGCATTTTCTTCATCATGTTTTGCTTGTTCATCAGCAGTTATATCATCTGTTTTAACATTAGTTTCTTCAGTTTGTTCCCAAAGTACTTCATCATCTGCATGTACTTTAACAGGACTAACTAAAGATAAACCTATTGCCATACATAAACCTGCCATAATTGTAGCAAATTTACCTCTTTTTCTATAATTTTTACTTTCTACTATTTTCATATATCAACACTCTCCCTTGTTTTATCTACTATGCACAGAAGAATTTTCTAAATTTTCTTCTATGTAATATTCATTTAAATTATTTTGGTTATCTCTAACCTTTATCTTATGAATCTTTCCTAAAAGAACAAATCTTTCATTATTAGTTTCATAAGAACATGTTACTAATGTTATAAATTTATCATCTTGATTAAATTCATAATCATCATTAACAAATCTTCCTTGATTTTTAGCATCTGTAATAAACTCATTTACAAATGTCTCTTTATCCTCTTGTGAATCGAAGTTACCAACATTTAATAAGCTTCTATCAGAACCAGAAATAGTTCTGCCAGCAATGAATTCTATCTCATAGCCATAGCCATCATCTGTATAAATTATTCCTTGTTTATTTGCTTCGCCATATTCATCAGACTTCCAATTTGAAAGTTTTCCAAACATTGCTCCACTTTTCATATTATGACCATATATTATAGTATTATCACTGATTTTTGAAAATGGCTCATCAAGATCTTTATTATCAGGTGCAATAAATATTGAACCTTCTGTACTCTTATTACCATTGAAATCATTATGTAAGCAATAATTCTCGGCTGCTGTTAATATTTTTGTCTCAATATCATCACCAGTACCATAATTTGCAATAACTTCTTTATCAGAAAATTTCTCACTATTCATATCCGGATGAACAACTGCATAATTGATATCAGTATTTGGTATTGTGATCCATGCTGTTTCACTTGAATAATCTATAGTTAAATTTTTTAAATACTCTGGTGTAATATCACTATTAAATTCATATCCTTCATCATATAATGATGTATCAATTACTTCGTGTTTTTCTTCAACAGTAGGTTCTTCTTGCTTTTCAGTATTTTCACTATTACTTGCATCTTCGTAATAACTTGCCTCATTTGTTGGTTCTTCACTTGCAATTTTTGATGCTTCACTTGCATCTTTCATTGCTTCTTGTTGTTCAAATTTAGATTTTAAATCATCAACTAGGCCATAATCATAAGCACCCTTTGATGCAACTACCAATATAGCAATCAACGCAGCAATTTTTTTCCCGGCTTTTAATCTTTTAGCACGTACAATCTTATGTTGATTTTTTAAAAATATTTGCTTGCATCTTTCATCAGGGTCTTGAATATTGTTACTTGAATATCTACTCATAATATCAACCCATTCCCTTTTATTCTTCTTCAAACAAATCATACATATTTGCTTAGTAATTAACTAAACATATACTAACACAAACCATTAATTCCTTTGAATTGCCTAATATACTACTACTTTTACCCTCAATTGTCAAATTTATAGCCCGTTTTAAAGGAAATATCTTTAACATAACATACTAAATATTTTTTATTTCTTTTTTATTAAATATTATTGAACTTAATATAATCATTATTAAGAAATATACTATACAAACTGTTAAAGAAAAACTAAATGATATTGGTTCAAATTGAGATATTCTACCAAATAAGAATATATTTAAATTCCAATTAGGTGTTACAAAAAATTTTAAAAATTCAGCTTGATCATAATTATATGCAATTTGATTAATAATATTTGAAAACATATAACCTAATAATGGTAATGCTATTGCTAATTGAGAATTAGTAAATAATGTGCTTAATGTGAAAGATAAAGTCATAAGTAATATGTATAATGGTGATATACCAGCCCCTATTAATAACATATATTTTATTGCATTGATATTTTGAATTGAATTAGTATTAAAATCATATGTAATTATATTAAAGCTATAATTACTAAATCCGTAAGTTATTCCTCCTAGTATAAACTGTATTATAAATACTAATAGATACATAAATAATAAGATTATTAAACATGTTATAAATTTAGATAATAATATTTTTATTCTTTTATATGGTCTTACTAATAGTAATTTTATTGTACCTTTATTAAATTCTTCACTTACTATAGTTCCTGATATAACAATTATTACTATTATTATAAATAAACCATATTGGGATAATGATAATGATGTTGCAAGATCAGAATCTATTGTTTTTGAAAGATAATAATTATTTCCATCATCACTTGTAACTTTGGCATCTTTAATTTCATTTTCTATTTGATATTTATATAATTCACTCGATTGAATAAGTATCTGTTTTTGATATTTATCAGAATATTCTAATGTGTTAGTCTTTTCTTTGCTTTCTAGATCTCTTAATTGTGATTTTTGCATCTTCCATGATTCTAAAGCATCATTTAAATTGTTATTTCCATATTCAATATTTTTTTCGATTCTCCAAGTTAAGACTTGTTTATTGTCTTCAAGACTTTCTAAAGTATCTTTATCATATTCATTTGTACTTTTTAATTCATCTATTTGTTTATTTATTTCATCTAATTCTTGATTAACAAATGACTTCCAATCATCATTTTTTAATCTTTCAATAAATTTATCATACTTATCTTTATTTTCTATATATTCACTTGTTCCTTCAGATATATTCTTTTGATAAATTATATCTCGTGCATAATTATTAATAATATATGCTTGCCACGAATTACTATCATATTCTTTCAATAAATTTATTGCCTCTAATTCAGAATAATAATAAGTTAATTGTTCTTTATTGTCAGGATCATTTTTATCCAAAGTATCTATATCATCTTGTATTAAATCTATACTTTCACTACTAAGTGAATTATCATAATCATAATATTTATTACTATTACCTTCTTCTAAAGACTTATTAAAGAAACTAATTATTGTTACTAATATTATCATTACTAGTAATAGTATATATAAAGTCTTTTTATGAAATATTTTTATTAATTCATTTTTTATTAAATTATTCAATTATATTACCTCCGGTCTTTTTAAGAAAGGCATCTTCTAGACTTGTATTGTCTTCACATACTTGATATATTTTTATATTTTCTTTAACTAATGTTTCTATTAACTTTGGTATTTCTTCTTTAGAAGCATGAATTTTTATAATATTATTATTAATAGAATCAATCTTATCTTTTAATAACTTTTGAGCTTTTTTTACTGAATTAACTTCGATATCATATAAAGATTTACCTTTTACTTTTTTAGCTTCTTCAATTGTAGAATAATCTATTATTTCTCCTTTTTGAATTATGGCTATTTTAGTACAAAAGTTTTCTAGTTCTGATAAATTATGACTTGATATTACTATTGCCATCTTATCTTTTTTAGCAAGATTAACTAATAAGTCTCTTAATTGTTTTATTCCTTCAGGATCTAAACCATTTGTAGGTTCATCTAGTATTAATAAATTAGGGTTATTTAATATTGCTTGAGCTATACCTAATCTTTGTCTCATACCTAAAGAATATTTTGACACTTTATCATTTATTCTATTTTGTAATCCTACTAATTTTATTACTTCTTGTATTCTATTTTCATCGACATTTCTATATAAATTACCTATTATTTTAAGATTTTCATATCCTGACATATACATATATAAATCAGGATTTTCAACAATAGTTCCTACTTTTTCAATTGCTTTTTCAAATTGAGTTTGTATATTATATCCATTAATATATACTTCCCCAGATGTTATACTTTGTAAACCTAATATTAATTTAATTGTCGTAGTTTTACCTGCACCATTTGGGCCAATAAAACCTAATATATCACCAGAATCAACTTCTAGTGATACATCTTTTAATATTTGTTTTTTACCTATCTTTTTATTTAAGTTTCTACACTCTAATACTTTATTTTGCACTTTCACTTTTTATCCCTTCATATATTATTTCTTTTTTGCAAGTTTCATTTCTGCTAATTTTTGCATAATAGTTATTGATACATCGTTATAACCTTGCATATCTTTTAATAGTAATAAGGCATCATGCAACTTATGTTCTAATGACGTATTATTCTTAATATCTTCATTTAATTCATCATAATTAATACCGGTTACTTTATTATCTTTTAAATAATTATTTATATATATTTTTATATCATTAAGTAAATATATTTTATTATCATATTCATCTAAAGATTCTATACCATAGTATCCTGATATCATATATTTATATGGGTCATCATATTTCATACAATCACTTCCAATATTTATAATATCATAAATAATATAAAAAAAGAGTACTGATATTATCAATACTCTTATATGTTATTTAACTTTAATAATAAATTTATTATCTTTAGTATCTATTATTAAATTATCTTTTTCATGTATTTTTTCTTCTAGTAATTCTTGTGCTATTAATGTTTCTATATTTTTAGTTACATACCTCTTTATTGGTCTTGCACCAAATTCAGGAGAATATGAATCTTCTACTACTTTATTTTTAGCACTATTAGTTAACTCAATATGTAATTTATCATTTTGTAAATGTTCATTAACAACTTCTATTATTCTGTCTAGTACGGAATATATAGTAGCTTTATTTAATGAATTAAATATTACTATTTCATCTATTCTATTTATTAATTCAGGTCTAAATTTACTCTTTAAGATATTCATAACTAGTTCATCACGATTATCATCATTATTATGATTTAGTATGATATCTGAACCTAAATTAGAAGTCATTATTATAATAGTATTTTTAAAATCTACTGTTCTTCCTTCGGAATCAGTAATTCTACCATCATCTAGTATTTGAAGTAAGATATTAAATACATCTGGATGAGCTTTTTCTATCTCATCAAATAATACTATTGAATATGGGTTTCTTCTAACTGCTTCGGTTAACTCTCCACCTTGTTCATAACCAACATATCCAGGTGGTGCACCAATTAAACGAGAGACATTGAAAGCTTCCATATATTCAGAACAATCAATTCTTATCATATGTGATTCATCATCAAATAATTCATACGCAAGTGATTTTGCAAGTTCAGTTTTACCAACACCGGTAGGCCCCATAAAGATAAATGAACCAATTGGTCTGTTAGGATCTTTAATACCTGAACGAGCTCTAATAATAGCATCTGATACTAAATCAATGGCTTCATCTTGACCTTTAATTCTCTTCTTTAAATTTTCTTTTAAATTTAATAATTTTTCTTTTTCTCCACCTACTAATTTAGTTATAGGTATATGAGTCCATTTAGATACGATACTTGCTATACTATCTTCATCTACTACATCAGATAATATTTGATTTTGCATAGTAAGTTTTAATTGTGATATTTCTTCTTGCACTTGTGGTATTTCGCCGTGTTTAATCTTAGCTGCAGTATTTAAATCGTATTCGTTTTCAGCTTTTTCTAATTTGAATTTTAAATCTTCAAGTTTTTGTTTCTTACTATTTATTAAATCTTTTAATTTCTTTTCTTCTTCCCAAGTCTTACGCATTGAATCTTGTTTAGATTTTAATACTTCCATCTTACTATCTATTTCTTTTACACGATTAACTGATACTTCATCTTTTTCATTTTTAAGAGATTGTCTTTCAATTTCAAGATTCATTATTTCACGATTTATTTTATCTAAGTCTACTGGTACAGAATTCATTTGCATTTTAATAGTAGCACAGGCTTCATCTACTAGATCGATTGCTTTATCAGGTAAATATCTATCTGTTATATATCTATTTGATAAATTAACAGCAGCAATTAATGCTGAATCACGAATAGTTACTCCATGATATACTTCAAATCTTTCTTTTAATCCTCTTAAGATTGTTAAAGTGTCTGCTGGAGTTGGTTCATGAATAATTATTTTTTGAAGTCTTCTTTCAAGTGCTCCATCTTTTTCAATATATTCACGATATTCATTTAAAGTAGTTGCACCAATTAGTCTTATTTCACCACGAGCAAGCATTGGTTTTAACATATTGCCAACATTCATAGAAGAATTTGATCCTGCGCCTGTTATCATATGTATTTCATCAATAAACATGATGATATCCCCATTAGATTCACTTACTTCTTTTAGTACAGCTTTAAATCTTTCCTCAAATTCACCTTGGTATTTAGCACCTGCTACTAGAGCACTTAAATCAAGTTCCCAAATTCTTTTGCCTTTTAAATCGTCAGGTACATCACCCTTGATAATACGCTCTGCAAGTCCTTCAACAATAGCAGTCTTACCAACACCAGGTTCACCAATTAAGCATGGATTATTCTTGGTTTTTCTAGATAATATACGAATAAGATCACGAATTTCTTCATCTCTACCTATGACAGGATCTATTTTATTATTTCTTGCCATATCAGTAATATCTCTTCCATATTTCTCTAACGGATTTTTTGTATCATCTTCCATTTTTGGATACATAATTAACACCTCCATCTATATAAAAAACTAGTGAGATAACTCACCAGCTTTAATATCTATTTAATTAATTGAAATATATTTCTTATTTTCCTTATTTTCTTCTTGTTTAGGAACAGTTATAAATAAGGTACCATTTTTGAATTCAGCTTTGATTTGATTTGAATCAACGTCTCCGACATAAATTTGTCTTTCACATTTTTCATCAAATCTTCTTTCACGATGAATATATTTTCTATCTTTCTTATCTTCATCTTTTGAATGTCTTTCAGCCTTAACTGTTAGATATCCATTTTCTAAATCCATTTTAATATCTTCTTTTTTATAACCAGGAACATCTATTTCAATTGTATACTTGTTATCTTTCTCATAGATATCCATTTTCATCAATTTGTCAAAATTATCATTATGGAATAAAGGTTCATCCATAAAATCATCAAATAATATTCTACTAGGTAACATATTATTCACTTCCCTTCTTACAACTACCATATTAGTATAATTATTAGCACTTGTCAATAGTAAGTGCTAATTTTTTTAAAAAAATATATAAATTATTAAATTTATACATATTCTTTATTATTTTCATCAAGTATTGTTACATTCTTTTTCTTTAGGTTCTTTATTATGTCTTCGTTTTTATTATATTGTTTATTATCTACTCTTAATACTTTTAAGTTTTTCATATACTTTGTAAATTCTAAATCAATTATATTAGAGTTATCTATATATAATGTATTTATATTTGAAAGATTAAGACTTTCATTTCTTATTATCTTAGAATATGAAATATCTAATATTAATAAGTTCTTTGCTATATCATATAAGATACTAGTTCTTATACTTATATTAATAAGACTTAATTTTATTTTATTTTGCATATGTTCGATAAAATTATAATTATCTATTCGATTATTTATTAAATTTAAACTGATAACTTTTAAATTATTTAAATAAGATTCATCTTCAAAATTACATCTTTCAAAAGTTATTTCTTTTAATTTTGGTAAAGTATTAAATAAATTAATATTTATGTTAAATATAAATCCATCATTTAAAGTAAGACTTTCAAGATTAGGAAGTTTTTTTAATTCGTCTAAGAATATAAAACTACTTAACTTTTCTTCTTTATAATTTATAGTTATATCTTTTACACTTTCTAGTTCATAAGTAGTATATAGATCATCATTTCTATTAAATTTTTTTCTTAAGTAATTTATCAATTTAGATCATCCATTCTGAACAATTAAAATAATTATTTTTTTCTAATAATTATTTTTGCATATTCTGTTGTAATATTTTCTTCGTTTTCCTCATGTATTTTATCATCTAATATCAAATCTACAACATCTTTTTTACCTAATTTGTAATATTTTGATACTCTTGCACCATTTACTTTAGCTCCTATGCATTTATCTCCAATGTTTTTTCCATGATAATAGGCATAATCTAAGATATTTGAACCATCTGGTAATTCTGTATAATTACCATTATTATCTCTTGGATAAATACTTCCTTGAAGAAATGTCTGGTTAACTTTATCTTCAAAACTTATTGGGTCTTTATAATCATCTATCATTGATTTTAACACTTTATACATTTGACTATTTTCAAAGTCTTCTTGTATCTTTTTATCAACATTATTACAATTGCCCCAGTATGCTGTGATACCATAAGCATTAACATCATACATTGGTTGTGTCTTTAATTGATATTGAAAATAATCACCAGTAGATTTTTCAATTGTCGTATGTAATCCTTGATATCTATTAGTTTTAGGATGTTTTATGTAATCTTTACTTTTATCATATAAGATTTTACTAGTATGATCATGTTTTATTAAGTCATTAACAAAATAACAATCATTGGAACTATCTAATATTATTTTTATCATTAATAAATCTGTGATATCTGAAAAATTATGATATTTTTTTAATCTTTTATATACCTCATATATACTTTTAACATTTAGTTTTAAATCATAATTTATATTATTGCTATTTAACATTTGACATGTTTCTACTAATACTTTATCTATTTCATCTCTTTTTAAATCTTTTACACTACCTAAATATTCTTTTAATCTAAGATATTCTTTATTATTTAAATATTTAAACGCTAAATCTTCTAATTCTAGTTTAAAATGATATTCACCTAAATAGTCAGCAAATGGTACATATAAATCTAGTGTTTCTTGTGATTTTGATTGTTGTTTTTCTTTTGTTTGGTATTCCATGGTTCTCATGTTATGTAGTCTATCTGCAAGTTTAATTATAAATATTCTTACATCTTTAGTCATACTATTAAGTATTTTATAGGTATTTAGTGCTCTTAATTCATCTTTATTTTTACTTTCTTCTTTTTTTATCTTAGTTACTCCATCTACAAGTTCTGCGATCGTATCATTAAAAGAGTATGCTAAATCAGATTTAGTAACTTTTGTATCTTCGACTACATCATGAAGTAAACCTGCTGCGATGGTATTAACATCAGCATGCATTTCTGCAAGTATACAAGCAACTGCTACAGGATGAATAATATATGGTTCTCCACTTTTTCTAAACTGTCCTTCATGTGATAATTTAGCAAACTCATAAGCTCTTAATATCAAAGCTTTTTCATCATCAGTATAACCATTTTTTAATCTTTCTATTAAATCTTCGATATTCATATTATTCACCTCACTTATAAATAAAAAAACAATAGTTGTGGTATACTATTGCTTAATATTATCATGTAAACACAAATACCCACCGTGTAAGTTAATTATTAAACACATTTAGGTAATTTGTCAATTGTTCTTATATTTATTAATCTGTTCATTTAAAAATTTATTATCATCAAAATAATTAATCTTCATAGATTTTTCTACTCTTTTAACTATTTCATTACAATCTTTATTTGCAACTTCAGTTCCTTTTTTTAACATATCATATACCTCAGGTATATGAGCTTCATAATAATGTCTTTTTTCTCTGATTGGTTCTAATTCTTCATTTAGAATTTTAGCTAGGAATTTTTTAATCTTAACATCACCAATGCCGCCATGTTCATAAGCACTCTTAAGTTCATCAAGATTATTAAATTCAGGATAGTATTTACTAAATGAATCTTCTTTTACAAAAGCGTCTAAGTAAGTAAATACAGTATTACCTTCGACTTTACCTGGATCACTTACTTTGATATGATTTGGATCTGTATACATACTCATGACTTTTTTATTAACTGTTTCTTCATCATCAGATAAATATATACAATTACCTAAACTCTTAGACATCTTAGCATTACCATCTATACCTGGTAAACGATTACATGCTTCATTTTCAGGTAAGACTGCAACTGGCTCTTCAAGAGTTTTTCCATATAAGTTATTAAATGATCTAACTATTTCTCTTGCTTGTTCAAGCATTGGCTCTTGATCTTCACCAACTGGTACGATTGTAGCATCAAAACCAGTGATATCTGCAGCTTGACTTACTGGATATGTAAGAAAACCTACAGGTATAGTTCCTTCAAAATTACGCATTTTAAGTTCTGATTTAACAGTTGGATTTCTTTGAAGTCTAGATAAAGTAACTAAATCTAAATAATAACAAGTAAGTTCAAATAAACCTTTAACTTGTGATTGAATAAAAATAGTAACTTTACTAGGATCTATTCCAATAGATAAATAATCTAGAGCAACTTCGATAATATTTTCTCTTACTTTATCTGGATTATCCCAATTATCTGTTAGAGCTTGTACATCTGCTATTTCGATATAGAACTTATCATAATCACCTTTATCTTGTAATTCTTTTCTTCTTCTTAGAGAGCCAACATAATGACCTATATGTAATCTTCCAGTTGGTCTATCTGCAGTTAATATTATTTTTCCCATAAGTGCACCTCTTTAATTAAAAATTATAACATAAAAAGTGATGGTTAACATCACTTATTTAGTTTTATTAATTCATTATAATGTTTATCAAAACTTTCTAGAAAAGCATTTATTTCACTAGGTAGTGTTAGATAAGATAAACTTATTCTAATACTTGTTTTAGATCTTTCAGTATCATGATACATTGCCATTACAGCTGGACTTGGACGTCCTGAATAGCATGCTGTGTTACTAGATATATATATGCCATCGCTTTCAAGTGCATGTATAAATGTTTCTGGTTTTATTCCTAGGATACTTACATTTAAAATATTAGGTATACAATATCTTGAGGTATTTATTTTAACGTCAGGATAAAAACTTAAATGATCTATTATTTTATCATAGTATTTTCTTACTATTTCTTCTTTTTCTTTTAAGTCTTTTGTAGCAAGTCTTAATGCTTTTGCAAAACTTACTATTAATGGAAGTGGTGGTGTTCCTGGTTTTAATTCGCCTTCATGTGGTCCATACATTATTGGTGTTAATGTAAGCCCTTTTACATGATATAAAATACCAATTCCACCTGGTCCATATATTTTTTCACCAGAGATAGAAGCTAAATCAACATCTTTAATATTAACTTTAACTTTACCAATAGCTTGTGTCATATCTGAATGAAATATAACATTAGGATTTTGTTTTCTAATTATTTGTCTAATTGCACGTAATGGTTGTCTTGCACCTGTTTCTGAATTAACTGCAGAAATACATACAATTATAGTATCTTTACTTACTTTCTTTTTTAAATCTTCAAAATCTACTAAACCTTCTTCAGTAACATTAACATAATCTATGATAAATCCATGTTTTTCTAAATATCTGCATATACCATATATAGATGGGTGTTCCATAGTTGAAACACATATATGCATCCCATATCTTCGATAACTTAATGCAGCTCCGATTAAAGCCATATTATTTGCTTCAGTTGCACCAGATACATAAGTGAATTCTTCAGGACTTATTTCGAGTAAATCAGCTACTTGTTTAGTTGCACTTTCAAGTAATTGTTTAGATCTTATTCCAAGTCTATGTAAACTATTAGGATTAGCAAAATAATCTTCAGTTACTTTATTATAACTATCTAGTACTTCAGGTAAAACTGGAGTTGTTGCAGAATAATCCAAATAAACCATAATCAATTACCTCCTTCATTACTAGATATGCCATATTCATTTTTATATGCTTCAAGTAATTTTTCTCTAATACCTGGTTCGATAACATTAATAGATTTAATAGCTTCTGCTAAAGACTCATTAAAATCACCTTTAAAGAAATCTCTTTCAGCTTTCATTAAGCCATAATTTATTTCTTTATTTAAGGCACGATATCTATTACCATAAACAATAGCATTTTCTGCCATAGAAGCTGTTTTAACTATATTTAATGATGTATTATGTACTTTTAATGCTAAATCTCTTGCTGTATCTACTCTTGTATTTAAAGTTTTAATAGAAATAGGTTTTTTATTAAGTTCAATAGTCATTTCATGTATAGCATCTATTGCTTCATTATATTGAACATAAAACTCTTTAGGAATTACTGGTAATTTATAAGAAGTTATATGTTCTCTTGTCTGTCTCATGATAGATTTAATAAGTGTTTGTTGTTCTCTTGCACGTATTTCATCTTCTTTTAGTGAACCTAGAGAATTCAATGTATAATACAACTTATCTTCCGCCTTAGCAAGTCTTGAACTTGTTTTTTCCATTTCTTTACTAAGAACTGAATAAGCTGTATTCTTAGCACGAAATTCATCCATAGTCTTATTATAAGCTTCTTCACATGAAGAAACTTCTTCAGATAACTCACCAATAATATGTACATCATCATCAGTTAAATCATAAGAATATTTAATATCTGCTATTCTATTATTTAAACCATTAATTATCTTAGTTAATTTTTTGCATTTCAAAATAACTGATCTAATATATTCATCAAACATTTTTTTAGCAATACGTTCATTTTCAAAATCATTATATAGATTATCAAAATAATCTAACATAGTTTTAAGTTCAAACATAGAATCTTCAAGATTTAATACTTTTAATCTATCAAATATATCTGCAATTTTCTTTTCTGATTCTGTAGTATTATAATCTATTTTTAAATAATCTAGATTATAACCTTCTTCTTCCATACGTTCAGATACTTTTCTTATATCAGCTATTCTGTTAGGTATTAGTTTAGTTCCCATTAATATTATAGATGGTGCTTCATCAATTACTATTTTTAAATTACCTATAATATCATCAAGAGCTTTAACTATTTTACCTACTTCTGAATAAACATTATTATCCATAGCTATTTCAAAAGCACTAAATAGTTTATCAACATTTTCAAATTGTAAATCTAAAGTGTTTGCTATAACACTATAATCTTCTTTGTTACTATTATTATATTGTAAATATATTTCTCTATATTCAGTCTTTAATTTAGTTACTATTTCTCTATTACGTTCTTCTGATAGAGTTATTTCTTTTATTTCATTTAATAAGTGTTCTGATTTAGAAGCTGCTACATATATATCATATTCAATACTTGCAAGTTCTTCATTAACTTCTTTAGTCTTTTTGCCTTTTATTGATTCTTCTGCTTCGACAAGTTCATCAGTAATATGAGGTACTGTTTGTTCTTTTAATACTTTAAACTCATTTTTCCAAGTATTATATTTTTCTTCTAATTCTTTATTATTAATAAGTGATTCTACTTTTTTAAGTTCACTTAATATCGAACCAGATATTATTAAATTTTTATCTCTTTCTAATTTAACTAAAGTGTCACTATAACTCTTTTTTCTTTTATTAATTGTTATAATAATAATTACAAATACAATAATTAGTGTCACAATAAAATATAAAATAGTTATCATATTCATAAGATTACTACTCATATAAGCACCCTCTAGTCTTTATTCATTATATCATATGGTTATATAAAAATACATTGATTTATGTCTTATTAAAATCAAAAATCAAAATAATACATATATACATTTTAATACTATATTTTAAATATTTCACTAATAAATAAAAGAAGAATCTTTTTTATTAAGACTCTTCAAAATATTTAATATCATCTTGTAAAGATAGAGTTATTCTTATTGGTTCATTTGATTTAGAATAATAATTATTTGCTTTTGTTACACAATTCATTTTATTACATATCATATCAACATATCTTTTTTCACCTGGATAATTATTATCATATACACCAATATAATAATGATTAGCATCACTATTATCTTGTACTAAGCTTATTGCGTTGATAGCATGAAGACCATCGCCATCAAATTTAGCAGATAAAACTGGTACATCTCCTGCTTCGATTCTTGTTTTTAATAAATACAAGAATGTTTTTGGTTTTGTAACATCAGTGTCTTCAGAATTATGTCTTTGTCTAATCCATAATGAAAAATTTAATGATGAAGCAAGTGATTCTGTCACATCTTGTTTAATAAATCCAGTATAAATAGCGTTTAATATTTGTTTTTCTGAATTTTGGATTAAACTACTATCTTGCATCTTATCTTCATTTAATAAAGCATCTTCAGCATTATCATAATTAACTCCCCATCTTTTTATTTGTTCTTTCTTATCTAAAGTACTTTTATATGTAGTAAAATCATAGATACCAGAATCTTCCATTTCTTTTCTATATTTATCACTATATTTAAGAGTATCATCTACTACTGTACGATAATTTTTTGGGATATCTTCATTAAAAGTTTCAAAACCAAAAGTGTTTTTTAAAACATTAGTTTGTAATTTATAATCATATAAATTAGCAAAAGAACTAAAATAAGTATTATTTAAATTATAGTCATAAGAGTGTTGTTTTCTCGTAAATCCACTACGACCTGTAATCGTTCTTTCAACATCCTTTCCACTTGCACTCATAGGTAACTTTTTCGTGTAATATAATTCAGCGATTGTTGCCATACCATAGCATTGTCCACCATCAGATAAATTACTAACAAAATTAGAAAATGAGAAGCCATTTTTAGTTACAATAAAACCACTATCAGCTATAACTGTTCCATCTACTTTTCCATCGGCATTAGTATCAACTAAGTTATAGTTAATATCAGCACCAACTAGTGAATATATTTCATCTAGGGCAGATGCATCACTTGCATTATAATAATCACATCCTGTACCTTCAGCTATTTCATTTAAATCATCTGTATCAAGATTAGAACCTAAACCTATAACACACACTTTAACATCTTTTTTGTTTGCTTTATCAATAATATCTTTTTTGTTTGATGATAATGGATAATAATCAGATGTATCTTTACCATCAGTCAATAATATTAAATAGTGACCATTATCGTCTTTTGTAAATTCATCAATTCCTTCTTCTAGGGCATTAGTAATATTAGTACCATCATCTACTCTTTCAAAATCATTTTTAATTGAATCTACAGCTTTTTTAGCATCATCATGATTATCAGTAAATTCTTGTAAGTTTACATAATCTCCACCAAATTCGCTAATACCAAAATAATAACTACCTGTAAACATATCAATTAAATTATTAGTTAATGATATTCTTTTAAAATTACTATCATTACCATCAGCACCTGTACTAGTAAAACCTAAATCACTTAATTGTTTAGATGTATACATAGAAACAGAATTATCTATAACCATCATAATTTGATTATTAGTAGTCGTTAATACAACATTACTATCACCTAATACATATTTAGAGAAATGACTTAAAGTAACTGTTATTACTTTATTTACTTTATCTACAGTAGTTGGTATAGCTTCAAGTTTTTTACTATCTTCATTAAAATAATATAATGTTAAATTATCTTCATTTAATTTTTTATTATTAATATCTTCAATATTATATGGAATAGTTACTTTAGCGCTATCTAATTTACCTTCAGTATAGAAATTATATACTGTATCAAGTAAACCATCCATATTTGAAAAAGTACTATTTTTAAAAGTATTAATAGTTGTATCTACGATATTACCTGTACCTGTTATTTCAAGTGTAATACCTAAATCTTCATTATTTATATTATATGTTAATTTACGGTCTCCATCTTTTACTCCATCACCAAGTGAATCTTCTTTTAATGGGTCTAGTCCAAGCCCAATTTCATTAGAATCATTTAAACCATCTGAATCTGTATCAGCTTTTAATGGGTCCGTTTTACTAGTATTTATTTCATAATAATCATCTAGGCCATCCATATCTGTATCAGATAATTCGAGATTAGTTCCATATGATTTTTCTTCTTTGTTAGTAAGGGAATCATAATCTAAGTCTTCATCTGAATCTTCATCTATATTATATTCAAGTGATAACGAATGTGACTTAGAATCAATATCTTTACTAATAACAGTATAAGTTTTACTTATCTTTTGTAATTTATAACTTATATCAACTCTACATTCACCAAGTGCACTAGTTAAATCCCAGTTTAACTCAGAATCACTAAGTTCACCATTACCACATGTTGTCTTAACTTTTAACTTATCAAGTTTATCTTCATCAGAGAAATCTATTCCAAGTAAAATATTATTTTGTGTTACATAAGTTAAATTATAATCTTCATAATCTTGATTCCATTTTAAAGTTTCAAAACCATATAGACTACTATAGGCAATAACAAATACAAGTAATATAACTATACAAGATGTAACTATTATAATTGGTTTCTTATATTTGATTAATATTGGTTTTATTTTATCAGAAACATCTTTAAATGTAATAGATTTTATATCATCAACTGGTGCTCCTTGATTACTAGTATTTAAATTGGTATTACTAGTATTATTATTTTCAAACTCTTTTAAATTGGCTCCACAATTGGAACAAAAACCTGACCCCTCTGGTAATTTAGTACCACACTTTGGACAAAACATAACTCTCAAACCTTCTCTATATTGTTATTATATCATATATAGTAATATAAAAAAACTAATTAACATGTAATTAGTTTTGACAATTAGGACAATAGTATGTACCACGTCCACCTACTTTTATTTTTTTAATCATAGTTCCACATAATGGACATTTTTCGCCATCTTTAGTATGTACTCTTAATTTAGTTTGATATCTTCCTTTAACACCAAGTGATGATGTATAACTTCTTATTGTTGTTCCACCATATTTCGTAGCTTCTTTTATTATGCTTGAACCACTTTCTTTTATTCTTTCACATTCATCTAAAGTAATATCCTTACCTAATTTTCTTGGATCTATCTTAGATGTAAATAATACTTCATCTACATATATATTACCAAATCCATTTATAATAGTTTGATCTAGTAATAACTCTTTGATAGGTTTATTACTTTCATGTATTTTATTATATATATATTCTTTAGTTAAAGAAGGTGAATCTGGTTCAATACCTAATTTTTTTATTTCTTCTAGAGAATTAATATCACTTGTTTTAACTAGCTTCATAACACCAAATTTACGTACATCATGATATCTTAAGTCAGTATTATCATCTAAATGAAAGATAATATGTTCATGTTTAACAATTGGATCATCACTACTTTTTTCAAAATATTTACCTTCCATACGTAAATGAGATATAAAAGAATATTCACCTAAATTAAATATTAACCATTTACCATTAGAAGTTACACTTTTAAATGTTTGATTTTTTAATTTATTTTTAAATTCATCTAAATCAGTTTTTATTATCTTAGGATATGGAGTATCAATACTTATTATCTTTTTACCTACGATATGTTTATTTAATATATTAGCTACCGTTCTAACTTCTGCTATTTCAGGCATATTATCACTTCCTATTTATTTTGTTTCGTAAAGATCACTACCTGTATCACATGAGACTTTTAATGGTACACGTAATTTAACTATATTAGTCATCGTATTAGTAACTATCTTTTCTACTTCTTTTTCTTCATCTTTTACTAAATCAAATACAAGTTCATCATGTATCTGTAGTAACATTTTAGATTTAATATTATTCTTAGTAAATTCTTCATCTATTTTAACCATAGCCATTTTTAGTATATCAGCTGCACTACCTTGAATTGGTGTATTCATAGCCATACGTTCACCTGATTGTCTTACCATATAATTAGATGAGAATAATTCATCAATATTTCTTTTTCGATTAAATAATGTTTTTACTGAACCTGTTTCATATGCCGATTTAACAGTCATATTCATGTATTCTTTAACACCAGGATATAATTTATAATATTTGTCAATAAATTCTTTAGCTTCTTTTGGTGATATACCTATATTTTCACCTAGTCCATAACCAGATATTCCATATACGATACCAAAGATAACAGCTTTTGCTGATCTTCTTTCTTCTTTAGTTACATCTTTGATATTTTTATCATAGATATCTGCTGCTACTCTTGTATGTATATCTTCATCTTTATTAAAAGCATCTATTAAACCTTGAGATTTAGAAATGTGTGCAAGTACTCTTAATTCTATTTGTGAATAATCACATGATAAGAATTCATAGTTTTCCGGGATAAAAGATTTTCTTATTAATTTACCTAAATCATCACGTGTTGGTATGTTTTGTAAATTAGGGTCTACACTTGAAAGTCTTCCGGTTCTTGTTAGTGTTTGTTTATATATTGTATGTATTTTACCATCAGGCATAATATATTTTTCTAAACCATCAATATAAGTATTAATTAATTTAGTATATTTACGATATTCAACTATATTGTTGATAATTGGATGCTTATCAACTAGTTTTTCAAGTACTTCTTCACCTGTTTGGTAAGAACCTGTCTTAGTCTTTTTTGCACCAGGTAAGCCTAATTTTTCAAATAATATTTCACCTAATTGTTTAGGACTAGATATATTAAATTCTTCACCGGCAAGTTCATATATTTTACTTTCAATATCATGTTGTTCTTTAGTAAAATCAACACGTAATTTTTCAAGTACACTCTTATCACATTTAATACCATTAAGTTCCATTTTAGCAAGTACTGATTCAAGTGGTATCTCTGTTTTAATATATAAATCATACATATCTTCTGCTTTTAAATCATCTATATATTTATCATGTGTTAAATAAATATATTTAGCTTTTAAAGTTACTATATAATCAATATTAGTTTTACTTTTAATAATATCATCATATAAAGAAATAGATACTTTATCATTATTCATAATAATACCTATATCATCTTTACAATTCTTATTTAATAAATAACTAGCTAAATTTAAATCATATATAGTATTAGTATTGAAATTATTAGTTAAACAGATATTCTTTTTTAAATCAAAAGTATATTTCTTATTATCTTTAGTATAAGTAAAGACATCATTTATCATATCTTTATTAATATAATAAGTATTATAACCATCATATAAACCCATACCTAATATATTTGCATTATGATAGTTTTCATTATCACATTCGATATAATAAGATATATTTTTATCTAGTTTTATGTCTTTTATATTAGTTAATATTTTAAATTTATTATCTATTTCATTATAATCCGGTATTGTTTTACTGTTTTTCATTAGTGAATAAAATTCTAACTCATAATAAAAATCATCTAATTCATTTGTTGGTCCTGAATATTTAAAGTCTTCGAATGTATATGGTATATCAACATATTTATATATTGTAGCTAATTTTTTACTAAAGTATGCTTGTTCTTTATTGTCTCTGATTTTTTCGCCAAGTTTACCAGGTATTTTATCTTCATTTTGATATATTCCATCTAAGTCACCATAGGTGGTTAATAATTTTAAAGCTGTTTTTTCACCTACCCCAGGAACACCAGGTATATTATCTGATGAATCACCCATTAAACCTTTTAAATCAGTTACTTTTTCTGGTTCAATACCATAATGTTCTTTAAAGTTTTCAGGATTATATTTGATATATCCTTTAGGCTCTAGTAGTTTAATAGATACTTCATTACTTATAAGTTGTAAGTAATCATGATCTGATGTTACAAGTAATGCATCCCAGTTATCATCTTCATCTGCCCATCTACAGATTGTACCTACGATATCATCTGCTTCATAATCATCTATTTCAAAGTGTTTAATACCCATTTTATCAAGCAAAGTACGAGCAATTGGCATTTGACTTATAAGTTCATCAGGTGTTTTTTGTCTTCCAGCTTTATAATCTTTATA
This sequence comes from uncultured bacterium, assembly GCA_900314465.1. Lineage (GTDB taxonomy): Bacteria > Bacillota_I > Bacilli_A > RF39 > UBA660 > UBA6985. The sequence goes on from OMVK01000025.1 coordinate 22,234, forward strand.
TTCACGATGCCTAAAACTTTTACCCTTATCAAAAGCTACTAACATATATTCAGGGTTCTCTTCACTAATAATTTTATTAATCATATTAGTAAAACCATATAAAGCATTAGTAACTTGTCCCTTAGAATTTTTCATTAATTTACCTGTATAAGCTGTCGCATAATAAGCTCTAAACATTAAATTATTACCATCAATAAGTACTATTTTACGTTTCATAAAACCACCATGTTTATTATAACACGTATATTATTATTTTTAAGAAAAAGAAAAAGTAATATTAAATTACTTTTCATCATCAATATTAATATCATCATCTAAATAAGAACTTATATCTAAAGTATCATCTTTAACTTTATCTTTCTTTTTAGAATCTTTTTTATCTTCTTGTTTAGTATCTTTATTATCGTCTATAACATTATCTTTTTTACTACTCTTTTTATTAACTTTTTTATTACCTTTTTTAGCTATAAATAATACAAAGAATAATATTACTAATGCTATTAATATATATATTATATACATATATTTTTTAATAGTATTTTTATAAATATTTTCAATATCACCTGTATATAAAATAATACTATTAGATATTTTATTTATTAAATAATAATTATCTTCATTAGTTAAGATATTCTTAGCATATATAATACTTAAATTATCATTAATATTATATGAATCTATTATTTTATCTTTAAATGTAACAGTACCTTTATTATATATTTTATATATATCATTATTAGGTAATTCTAATGGTAATAAATCTAGGATATCTGATGTTATTTCATAATATTCATCTTTGATAGTATCAGAATCATCATCATATATAAATGTTTTAATATTACCATCACTATCTTTTAAACCTATGATAGTTAGATTAAGACTATCTGAATGTAATGCAGGTATTTCTGTATCTTGATATGTAACTGTAGTATTTGTAAATGTTTGATAATTAGTTGGTAATTGTGTGTCTTTTCTTACAAGAGTATAATCTTTGTCTTTAACTGTTACAGTTATTGGATTTAATTCTTTTCTATTAACATTAATAGTATATGTTTTAGTATTACCTTTTTGTGCTGTTACTACTATTTCAAATTTATTATTACCTTCTTCAAGTGTTTTATCACCAGCACCATCTACTGAAGCATTTGCATTACTTTTACTAGCAATAATTTTAATACTAGTTATATCATTTTCTACTTCTAAATTATATTCTAGTGTATCTTTATTAAATTCTGGTGTTAATGTATAACCTTCGATAGATAAACTTTTTAAATTAGCATCATCTGAATAAGTAGATTCTAATTCTTCTTGAGTCATTATTTTAATATTTTTAGTACTTCCAGTCATTGAAAGTTCTTTAGTATCCCAATCATATGCGATATATGAATCTATTGATACTTTAGTAGAACCTGATTTTAATGCTTTAAAAGTAAATTTATATGTTTTTGATTTAGTAGAACCATTAGTTGAATTACCTGCCATTGCTGTTCCACCAGATTCACTATTAGTACTAGTTAATTTCAAATAATTACGATCATAGTTTAAATCAGCTTGCCATGAACCAAGTGTTGTTGAACTTGAAATAGTTACATTAATAGTTACAGTATTACCAACTACTGCTGATGATGAACCAGATAATGATATCGAACCAGATGCTGCATTTATAAATAGAGGAAAAATTAATAGTAATATGCTAAATATTAAATATCTTATTTTTTTGTTCATAATTTATATACTCCTTTTATTGATTAATTATATATAGTTTTAAAATACTCTTTTGTACTTGTAGTAAGTCAAGAGCATTTATTTTACCATCTCCTGACGTATCACCAGCTAACATAGCTGAATCGTTTAAACTATTTAAATTTAATATATTTTTTTGTATTTGTAATAAATCAAGGGCATTTATAATACCATCTCCTGATGTATCACCTTTGATTACTACTTTATACTCTTTAGAACCAGCATTACTTGTAACAACTACTTTCATGTTAGTACCAATATTACCAGATGTAACTTCATTATTACCATTATAAACTTTAGTAGTTCCGCCTACTGAATTAATTGAAGCGATAACATCATTAACTTGTGTTCCTGGATTAATACCATACATATAATCATTTGATAAACGATAACCTGCACCAACTACTAAAGTACTTGGATCAACTTTAACTTCTTCAGGCTTATCTTCTTGTTTAGTATTATCATCTTTCTTATCTTCTTGTGCACCATTAGTTTCATTTTTGACATTATTAGTTGTATTACCATTATATATAGGTATATAGAATACAAATCCTAAATTTAATAAATTACTATTAGCATATGTTTGATATAAAATCTTACCTTCAGATAATGCTGCTTGTACATTAGTCATATATTGATTTACATATAATTGTGATGAGTTGGTTGGATGAACATTAAATTTTTGAAAATAGATTGTATCTTGTCCGCGACTTATAAATCTTTCATAAATCCATGAAGCACCACCAGTAACTGCTGTGCCGCGATCTTTATATTGATCTCCTGTTCCACCCCAACCATGAGTTACCGCGTAATTTAGAGCTTTTTGTGTTATACCACTTCCATCAGAGGCACCAATATTATAAAAGTTATAATAATTATCATAAGATTTACCATTATAAGTATAACCAAATCTAGAAGTATAATTGCCGGATACACATGAGTAAAGTTGTCCAGCATAATTACCTGATGTTAGTTTACCATTTCCAAGTTCTTGCTTAATACGAGTAGCAATTGATGTTGGTGATAAACCACATGTACCTGCATTATATATTAATTCAGGTAAATAATTTATTTGTTGAACTAAGAAATTATTATTAAATATTTTATTTATTAAAGTTAAATAATCAGATTGACTAATATTATTATTGGCTCTTGCTGATTCAAACATAAATATAGCATCTTCGCTTAAGAAATTTAAGGGATTCATATAATAAGCTACTGCTTCATTAGAGGCACCAGTATAACCTGAATCATAAGATGTACCCGAGCATGATGTATCTTGATAATTAGTCTGTGAAGTTTTTACAATTGAGTTTTTACCACAAGCTGATTCACGATTAACTGATGTTTGGAAATCAAGGCCAGTATTTACTGCAACAAAAGTCCAACTTGGATGAATATTTTTTAAATTACATAAAGAACTCCAGTAACTTTCTGGAAAACCAGCGGCACTTAATTCTTTTTCACAAGCACTTTTTGCTTCTTCACTCATATTACTATCATTAATAATAGTTCTTGAATATTCAGAACAAACATAGGCATCTTGTCCATTATAATCTATCTTATACCAACCAGCACTACATCCACCTTGATCACTTACTAAACTTGTATCTTTTAAAGTATAACGAGTTCCACTATTAGATGATGTTAAAATTGAACTATTAGTTGATGGCGATGTTCTTACTCTTACAATATCGCCAGTTATTTCTACATAATTTGTTGCAAAGACAAAAGAAGGCATTATCAAGACTAATAAAGCAAATATAATATATATCTTTTTCACTTGAATCATCCCAATCGTACATATATATTATATTATTATAATATATAATCTTCCCGTTTTTTTTACATATTTTACATAAAAAAATAAATATATACTTTCATATATATTTATAATTTATCTATTACAGCAACATTCTTATTAATACATCTTATTAAATCTTCAGTATCATACTTATCTAATATTTCAAAAAATTTATCAGGATTCATAATAAAACGATGTGGATGTTCTGTTATACATTTATTTAAATCATTTATTTTTAGATTCTTTAATACATCATAATTAGCTTTAACTATCTCTTTAAATTTACACATAGTTGTATAGTCATTTTTAGCATTGGCTTTTAATATTTCTTGTTCATTTTTATTAAGTCCTAAATATGAACCTATATCATCACTGGTATTAACATCTATACATCTATTTAAAATAGATGCAATAGAATCAGTTTTATTTTTTATAGATATTTCAAATTCATTAATATTTATCTTATCTAAATATTTAAATATGTATTTAATAGTATCTTTTGAAGTGCCTGCAAGATCTAATAAATCTAATATATGATCTAAGTTTTCAGGACTAATAGTTACTATTAAGTCAGGATATGCTTTTAAGTTATTTAAATCTATCATATGTTTATCAAGTATATCTATTATCTTTTTAGCATTATTATAATTAAATTTATCTTTGATATTTTGACTATTAAAATAATTAATATCTAATCCTAATTTTTTAATATTATCTTCAAATGTATTTGTATCTTTTTCAAATGATTTTTCTGTTACGATATTATCATCTTGTTTTATATTATTTGTATATTGTGGTGTTGTTTCCTCATATTTTTCTTGCTCACCAACATTACTTTTTGTTAATGAATTAATGAAATTATCAGCGATTGAATCTACTACTGGATCTTCCTCTGGTGTATTTTCTTCAACAGGTTTTTCTTGTTCTACTTGTGTTGTTTCTTGAACTTGCATTTGTTCTTCACTTGGTGTTTCAGTATTAATATTATCTGGTTCTAAACTTATTTCTTCAGGTTTTGAAGTAATTGTTTCTTCAGTATTATTATCATCTAATGTTTTATTATCAACATTATTAGTATTATCTATAATATCTGATACATCATAATCTTTTAATATATTATTAGTTTCGTTAATAACATCATCTACAGTTTCTTGAGTAGTAGTTACATTTTGTTGTTTGGTTTCATCAGTCTTTTGTGTATCAGTTACACTTTCACCCTTGATAACATTTTGAAAATCAGCTTCAGTAGGTTCAACTTTAGAATTTGATAAAGCTGCGATTTCTTCAAACACCTTACCATCAACAATATTATTAACATCTATATTAGAATAATCTTCAGTATTATCTAATAATTCATCAGTATCATCAGTATTTACATAATTACCTAAATTATCTGCATTTTCAACAGCATATACAAGCATTTCATCAGTTCTCTTGTTATAATAAGCAAAACATTTATTATAATTATCTAAATTCTTAGTTAATTTATCTTTTCTATTTTTTAATTCAATTAATTGACTTTTTAATAATTGAGCTTTGTTTTGTAATTCTCTAATATTTCTACTTTCATTCATAATAAGTGAATTTTTCTCAATTATTTTAGAATTTATTTCTTTATTTGCTGCTGCGATAGTTTCTTTAAAACCAGTAGAGCCAAATTTATCTTCTAAATCTTGTAAGTCTTGTTTTAACTTAGTAATATCTTGTTCAAGTGAGGATATGGTATTTCTTGAGTTTTCTACACTATTGCGATATTCTGAGGCAATATTAGCTTTTGAATCAATCTCATTATTAACGCTTTCTAACTCTTTTTCTTCTTCGATTATCTTAGAATGCATTTTATCTAATAAAGCACGAAATTCTTCATTAACGCTTTCGATAACTTCTTTCATACTCATAACATCTACCTTCTTATTCTAGAAAAATTATAACAAAATTAATAATTATAGTAAATAACAAATAAAAAAATCGCTTATTTGCGATTATTTACTAATATATTACTTATATATTTTGTATAAGCAACATAATTTCTTGTGATAGTACAATCTTCTTTTTCACAATCTTTTGATTCTTTTATATCTTCTGAAGTAATTTTAGTACTACCATTTCTATCAGTATACGTATATTCATATCTAGAAGAACCTACTGTTCTTTCAACATACACAGATTTTTCTTTATCTTTAACATATAAGTGAATTACTCCATCATAATATTCAACACGTATACCTTTAGTAGATTTTACATACTTATTACTTGTATAACTAAAACCATAATTTAATAAAATTGATGGGTCTACTTCACCATTAATAGATTTATTTTTATTATCATCGTTATATATTATTTTTTGTTTATTAGTAGTTTTATTAGGATTAATAATTTTACTTTTATCTGTTATTGAATAATTATAGTCAGATGAGAATGTTATTTTACTTACTTCACTACTTCCGTCAGTATAGGTTACTTTTATAAAAGTATCATTATTAAGCATATTTTTAACATTTTCGTTTTCATCATCTTCAATAATATAATCTTTATTTTCTCCATTAACAATTGTTATATCATTATAATATAATGTAATATTATCAATTTTTTTATCAGAACTAGTATCTATTTCATATAAATATAGATAATCAATATTATCTTCTACTTTTATATAAGATTGGTTATTGATAAAACTATCTGAATCAAAATATAAATATTTATAACTGGCATTACTTGCTGTCTTACCAGTAAAAGCAGTGATTAGTGCGATAATTGCAATTAATATTGCAAGTACAACAATTAAGATATTTTCTGATTTTTCACTTAATACACGGTCATTCTTCTTGTATTTGCCGTGAGCCTCAGTAACTTTTAATTTATCTTTATTTCCAGTAGTATTATCTTCTGATATTTTACCATCACTATTTTCATCATTATCACTGTCATCAATAAAATGTCCTTTATTAAGTTCATCAACAGTTACGTCTAATGTACTAGCAAGTTTATTTAAAGTGTCTTCATCATCAGGAAATTTTATACCTGTTTCCCATACTAAAACATCACTTTGAGAAACTCCTATTTTTTGAGCAAGTTCATCTTGTGTTAAATTATGAGCTTCACGTAAGCTTTTTAAAAATTTTCCTTTCTCAATATTATCTTTCATACAAACCACCTAAATAAACTATAAAATAATCCCATTTGTAGAATTTATTTTACTAAAAAAGAGAGTAAAATGCAAATTACTCCTCTGTTTTATCATTCTTCTTAATTTTAATTAATCCAGCTTCTATTTCTTCAAGAGCTCTACCTATTCCTCTTTTTGAATGATATTCGCTTTCTTTCATTTGGTAATGTCCTGTTTCACTCATTTGTTTTGAGCGTTCAGCAGCAACATGTACTAATATGTACTTTGAATCAACAATATTTAATATTTTATCAATTGATGGAAAAATCACTTTAAAACACACCCTTTCAATACTCTTATTTTAATATTTATCATAAATATTAAAAATATTTGTTGACAAATATTTACGTTACTTATCTAATTTTTCTAAGTCGTATAAATCTATATAATACTTTTTATAATTCTTTCCGTCAATATAAACGGGTACAGTTTTTATATTTTTATCATTTACAACATCTTTTATATCAAACAATACTGAATTATTAACAAACCTATAAGTCTTTTTACCTACAGTATAACTACATTCAAGTTTATATGGACATCTAAATACCGATCTATTAACAATTATTTTATCAATATTAGCATCTATTTTATTACCATGTTTTTTTAATTTATTATCTCTATGCATTTTCTTAATAGTAATTATCAATATTATTAAAAATATTAATATAAATAATGAACCTAATGATACATATACAATCATATAAATTGCTTGTGCTCTTATTATTACATCATATGGGTTATTATAATCATAATAAATTATTATCTTATCTCCAACTACTAGTGATGTATCTATTACTTTAAGTTCATTTAAGTATGTTTGTTCACCTATTGTATATTTTACAATAGTGGTATTTGTTCTTAAATTTATACTTTCAACAGTAGCATAGGTACCTGCACGTGATTTAATAATATTTCTTGAACGATATATATCTATTGATGAGAATCCTAAAAGTATTAAACCAAATATTAAAAATATAATAGAAAATATTAAATTGTTACGATATCTTTTCATAAATCCTCTTTATAACATTAATGGTGCTAACTGAGTGATTCGAACACTCGACCTACGCGTTACGAGGGCGTTGCACTACCAGCTGTGCTAAGTTAGCAGATAATTAGCTAAAAGCTAATTAATAATATATCATAAAATGATTTAAAATGCTATACAATGAAAAACAAAGATAAATAAAGTCTTTTGATGTTATATGATGTTACAAAAAGCACAACTATTCCAACTTTTTAGTAACTATTTAGTACCTAGAAAGGTGTTAAAATGAAAACTAAAAGAAGTAAAGCTACTGATATATCAATGTCAGTAAAAAAGAAAGTCTGGGAAAGAGATAACGGTTGCTGTGTAATTTGTGGTAACTCATATAATGTTATGCCAAACGCCCATTATATTCCACGTTCCAAAGGAGGTTTGGGAATAGAAGAAAACATTTTTACAGCTTGTACTAGGTTGACAAAAAACGACTGTCATTATAGATTTGATAATGGTACAAAAGAAGAAAAAAGAAAATTAAAAGAAATTGTAAAAACTTATTTTCAAAACATATATCCCGACTGGGACGAAGAAAAACTTTATTATAAAAAGTAATTTTTATAGAACGAAAAAATGGAAAAATTCGTTCTATAAAATGTAGACATAAAAAAAGAGGTAAGGACATTAATATCCTTACCAATTTTATTTATATATTTTCAATGTTTGCCCCGCGTAAATTAAATTTGGGTTAGCTATTCCATTATCTTTAGCTATTTTTTGATATGTAGTTCCATAACGATTAGCGATACCACTTAAAGTATCGCCCTTTTTGACTGGATAAGTTCGATAACTTGGTTTATTTGAGGTACCTAGTTTTTGATTTACTATTCCTTGTATAATATCATATTTTAATTAAAATATTAACTATTAATATTATATCGTATATTATAGTCTCTTAGTTCTTCTAATTTATCTTTAATATTATTATTAATAGTTTGTAATTCTTTTTTTGTAATAGGTAAACCTAAATTAACTCTTTCATCAAATGACATATTTTTACTATTTATTATTTCATCTTTTAAATTTAAGTTATCATCTACTACATATTTATTACGATATTTAATAAAATTTTTGACTGGATAGTCTATGGAAAATAATTTTTGTTTATATGAAGATACTATCATTAAATTAATAGTCATCTGATAAAAATCAATATATTTATAAGTTTCTCCTGAACTCATTTTTTCACATACCCATTTAACTTGTTTTGTTGCTTCCATTTCAGCATCTATTTCACTTGGTAGTGTTTTATAAATATTCATGTTATTTTGAGATACTTTAGCAAATTCCGTTAATTCTTTACTTATTTTTGTTTCTCCCCTAGGTATACCTAGATTATCTTCAATTTCATAACTTAAATGAAGTGAGTATGAACTTAATGATTTAGTAAATAAAGTGCTTTTTAAATCATTACCTACTTCTTTGATATGTTTATATTGTTTAGCGTGATTAACTTCATGTAATATCGAATGTAAAATATCTAAATTAGTAGCCATTAATTTATCTTGTATTCTAAATAAATTAAGCATTTGTTCAGATGATCTATATATACTCTTAATAAAATTAGGTGATACATATATACATTTTTCAAAATAATTATATGCCATACTAGCATCTTTATTTTCTATTTCTTCACATTTAACTTCTTTAATATAATTTTCTAATTTATATGCTTTTATTAAAGATATAATTATTTCATTAATAGCATTATAATCTAATATCTTATTTAATTTATGATACATAAATATTTTACTAGCAATAAATATACGTGAGTTATTGTCTAAGATATCATTATTCATAAACTTACCTACTTTATACTAATAAGTATAACATAAATAACTATGATAAACTATTTTAATAATTAGAATATTATTTTAAAATATTAATGGTGTTAAATATGGAAATAGTTAATAATATAAATAATTATTTTAGTTATAATTCAGTAGTTATTATATCTTATTTTATTATATGTTTGATTATATTAATACTTAATTATCTAAGTAAAGGAAAAATAAATAGATTCTTAATGTTACAAAGAGGTTCTATTATTAATCCAATGACCTATCTTAGATTATTTACTTCTTCTTGTTGTCATGATGGTTGGTCTCATTTTAAAAATAATTTTCTTATTATATTAATTGTTGGACCCATGCTTGAAGAAAAATATGGTAGTATTACTCTTTTAAAGATGATGCTAATTATTTGTATATTTACAGGTATAATTCATTTAATTATATCTAAAAGACCAGCAATTGGGGCATCAAATATTACATTCATGTTTATTGCACTTTCATCCGTAGTCAATATAAGTGAAGGTAAAGTACCTATAACATTATTATTAGTATTTTTATTTTATGTAGTAGATGAAATTATTAAAGCAATAACTAGAAGAAAAGATAATATTGGTCATGATGCACATATTATTGGTGCTATATGTGGTTTTATATTTGGTTATTTTGGAATAAATTTCTAAAAAAAATACACCGTATTAGTGTATTTTATTTTGTATAATTATTATTTGATTTAATAGTTATAGTACCAATATTCATATTATTATCATCATATTTTTCTACTTTATTACTATCTGTATTATTATCTTCACTTTTTAATAAATCAACAACACTTATAGTATTATTTGTATTTTTTATTGGTTCATTTACAAGTGAATTATCAAATGTTAATTTTACATGAGTATTAGTATCAGTATTTTGTGTATTAATATTATTATTTATATTACTACTAGTTTCTTTTATATTATTGTCATCTATCTTTGTCTCATCAAATTTTGAACTATCTAGTCCTAATACAAGAAAACCTATTGTTGGAAGAAAGCATAATAAAAATGTACCAAAAAATTTTTTACCAAAACATCTTGCAAGTCTTACATATACTCTTAAAAGCATAAAACCTGCAAATAAAGCTGCAATTTTTCCAATAAATGATAATCCATTTGTAATAATATTTATTATTAAAAGTATTAAATATGCTGTGAAATTTACTTTAACTTTAGTAAATAATAAATAATCACTATATATAGGTACTAAAGAAAATATTGGATTAATATTTAATTTTTTAAAAACAAGTATTCTTGGTAAAGCAATAAGAATTACAAGAATAGCTATTACTATAAATAATCTTTGTATTGAATCCATACTACCTATTTATAAATAAC